>CABRZK010000004.1 GCA_902475415.1 uncultured Eubacterium sp. | reverse complement strand
TTTTACCACATGCTGAAAGTTTGCTACAATGGCATAAAACATTCCAAACATAAAAATACATGCTGCCATCGTTGCGATTGATGCGATTGAGAACATTTTATTCGTCCAGATATTTTTTATACCCTGTTTGATCGTATACCCTAACGTACTAATTTTCATTATCTGCACCGCCCATCTGTACATCACTCACTACATGTCCCTGCTGCAGTGTGATCACACGTTTCTTCATTGCCTCTACAATTTCCATATTATGACTTACAACCAGGACGGTTGTTCCACGCTGGTTGATTTCGTCCAGTAATTTCATGATTTCCCATGCATTATTTGCATCCAGGTTACCTGTCGGCTCATCCGCAAGTAAAATCTTCGGCTCATTGATCAGTGCTCTGGCAATGGCAACTCGCTGCTGCTCACCACCGGACAGCTGATTCGGTTTTGATTTATATTTTGCAGCCAGTCCAACCAGAGAAAGCATCTTCGGCACTTTTTCCTTAATAGAACGGTTCGGTGCAGAGATAACTCTCTGGGCAAAGGCAACATTTTCATATACATTTCTGTCTTTTAACAAGCGGAAATCCTGGAACACACATCCAATATTTCTGCGGAATCTCGGCACCTGACGATGTGGAATCTGTGACAGAATTTTATCATTGATGACAATGGTGCCCGATGTCGGTTCCAACTCCTTCAGTAACAGTTTGATCAACGTTGATTTACCGGATCCACTGTCTCCAACTACAAAGACAAATTCGCCTTCATCTATCTGAATATTGACATCAGCCAATGCAGGTACACCTTCTACATAGGACTTACTTACGTCTTTTAATGTAATCATGTTATCCTCCTTTATCTCACTTTGTTTTTTGGCATAAAATGGGGGCACGAAAAATTGTTCTTTTGTGCCCCCAAACACTTAGCAATTAATAATCTAATGTTTCCATATATTTCATGTATTTTACAACCATCAGTGCGATCTTGAATGTAATAGCATCTTCAAACACTCTCAGATCAAGACCGGTACTCTTCTGCAGTTTATCCAGTCGATACACCAGGGTATTTCGATGAATATATAACTGACGGGATGTTTCTGATACATTCAAACTGTTTTCAAAGAACTTATTAATCGTTGTCAGTGTCTCTTCATCAAAATCATCCGGAGATTTGCCCCCGAAAATCTCCTTGATAAACATCTTGCACAATGGTAATGGCAGCTGATAAATCAGACGGCCAATTCCAAGTGCGGAATATGCGATAATATTGCGCTCCTCGAAAAAGATTTTTCCGACATCCAGCGCCATACGTGCTTCTTTGTAGGATCTGGATACTTCTTTGATCTCATTGACCACAGTGCCATATGCAATATGCACATCCGCTTCACCCTTGAATAATCCAAGGATTACTTCCGCTGTCTTGTTCAGATCATTTCCGGTATCCGAACCTTCTACTTCTTTGACTACGATGATATTCTTTTCATCTACGGCAGTCACAAAGTCTTTATTTTTTCCTTCAAAGATACTGCGTACCTTTTCCAGCTCATTGCCTTCTTTATCACGATTGGTCTCTACTATATATACCACTCTTCGCACATCGGTTTCAATATGCAGTTTTTTGGCACGATTGTAAATATCTACCAGTAACAGATTATCTAACAGCAGGTTCTTAATAAAGTTGTCTTTATCAAAGCGTTCTTTGTATGCAACCAGAAGATTCTGAATCTGGAAACTTGCAATTTTTCCAATCATGTATACATCATCACTGTCACCATTGGCCAGCAGGATATATTCCAGCTGATGCTCATCAAACACTTTAAAAAAATGACATCCGGAGACTACCTGGCTGTCTGCCGGTGAATCTACCAGCGCCATGGCCGAACCCACATAGCGGTCTGCCTCTCCAAATGTAGTTGCAAGGATCTTGCCTTCTGTGTCAATGATACACAAATCTATCCTTGTAATATTTTTTAATCCGTCAATCGTATTTTGCAATATCTGATTTGAAATCATAATGAAAAGTCCCCCTGCACATTTTTATACAACATTCACAATAACCAATTCTCTTTTTTACATATATTTTTTATACGCATCTCTATTTTAAGACAAAAGCCCCAAAAAAGTAAAGAGGAAATGCAATTTTTTTTATGCATTTCCCCAATTTTTATACTTTGTTCACATTTTATCCGAGAATGACTGAAATCCTTCTCCCCAGACTTCCCTGGCATCACTGATAATCAGAAATGCATTCGGGTCAATCTGCATGGCCGTTTCCTTTAAATATACCATTTGTTTTTTTGATACAACACACAATAACATACAGCGTTCTTTTTGTGTATACATTCCCTTCGCGTTCAGACCTGTCACACCCCGGTCCAGTTCTGACATCAGCGCCTGGGCAATTTCTTCTGATTTGTCCGACATGATATATACCGCACGGGACATATTCAGTCCTTCCACTGTGATGTCAGATACTTTCATCGTAACAAAAATTGCAAAAATCGCATATAGCGCGATCTTCAGTCCAAACAGATACAGACCCGCAATTACGATCAGCGCATCGATAACCTGCATGATCTGAATCAGAGAATACTGTTTCAGGCGTATATGCAGTAATGCTGCCAGCATATCCGTACCGCCTGTAGTGCAGTGTGCGCGGAGCACCAGACCAACTCCAAGTCCCATCAGACCACCGCCAAACAGACATCCGATCAGCATATCCTGTTGAGACAGATCCCAGGCCGGAATCAGCGAAAGCCATACAGACAGCAAAATCATTGCCACAAATGATTTTCCAGCAAATGCCTTTCCTTTTTTCAGAAAAGCCCATATAAAAATCGGCACATTCAGTACAAAGGATGTCACACCCAGCGGAATTCCACCATCTATCACTCTTCCTGTCATCGCTTTTATGATAATGGCAAGTCCGGAAAATCCACCGGTGACCATATCCAATGGTTCAAACACACATTTGACAGCCACTGCAATAATTACCGTACCCACAACCATAAAAATGATATCCTGAACTCTCCGGTCAGATATTCTTTTTTTCATATGTCCCCCTCTTTTCACAACCTCTGTCCACAGTCATATTCGTCCTTCCTGAACCATACATGCTTTCGCTCCCCTGTGAAAGATGTACCTTTTCACTAAAGAATATGCTCTTCCTTGCTGGACTGAATCTGGCGTTTCATCTTGCGGTGAGCCAGAACTTTTCGCAATACACCACCCGGTCTGTTTGCTTTTCCTGCAAATGTATTCTCAGTACCTATACCAAACCACAGACGTACATTCAACATTTTCCGATGTTCTGCCAGAAAGGTCTCCTGAACCGGTGTCGGCAGCATGACCAAAAGCAGATGTGGTGCTACTGCATTGATTTCATTTACAATTCGTTCTGTATCTCCTTCGCATTCTTCCCAGACAGCATCTCCGCAAACACAGCTATTATCTCCAAAAGAATCCTCCAGATACTGACAAAGCATATCCATCTGGCTTCGATCCTGTGTCAGCAGATAAATGCTGTTCCGCCCTCTGGCAATTGTCCGTAATGCTTCATAAGCAAAACGATGCTCTCTGGCTTCATCCAGCCACTGTCTGGATGTCACCCCAAGTTCCATCAAAATTTCTTTGTCAGACGGAATCACAAGCTCCATATCCTCCAAACACTGACGCACACAGTCATTTTCTCCAGCCGTCAAAATTGTCTTCATGGAAACCGTTTCTACCGCATGCATTCCCTCTGATGCCACATAATGTTCTATTCTATGAAGTGCTTCCCGCAGGCTGCAAATATCAATCCGCACACCTGCCAGTTCTTTTCTACTACTCATTTTGTCCCATTTCTTTTTTCTTATTTGAGGAAAAAATCTCCATTGAACCTTTATACAATAATTATACCCATACGTCAAGTAAAATTACCGTTTACGCAAATATCGGGAAAAATGATACCGCAGACAACACATACCTTCCTGCCCTGTTTTGACAGGCATCCGTCAAAAAACAAAACGGAGAATCTTTCCCGAATTCTCCGCTTTTCATCTTTCTGTATTAAATTTCAGTCAAGACTATTTAAAAGATACGGCGTACCGCTACGATGCTCTTGAATGTTGCAGTGGATACTTTGATGCCATCCCGTGGGTTGCTTGCATGTACAATCTGTCCACCACCAATGTAAATACCTACATGTCCGCTGTAGCATACGATATCGCCCGGCTGTGCTTCAGAATAGCTTACGCCATGACCTACCCCGCGTAATGCAGCAGAAGAATGTGGCAGTGAAATTCCATAATGTGCATACACCTGCATAACGAATCCGGAACAGTCTACACCGTTGGTCAGGCTTGTGCCACCCCATACATATGGGTTACCAACGAACTGTAATGCATATCCGATCACAGAATTTCCGGATCCGGATTCACTGGATTCTGTCTCCGGCTTTTCTGCATACTGATAAGTATCCTCTACTGTTGCATAATCGAAAGAAATATATCCTTCTCCATCGGAAGTCTGTACTTTGATCCATCCCGGTGTCTGCTCATCTGTAACCGTAAGCTGATCACCCTGTCCCACAAGTGTTACAACCGATGATTCTGTGGAAGCCTCACTTCTTACTTTTAAAGTTTCTGTATTGACCTGAGCCTTTCTGCTTTTTACAGAATCAAGCAGTTCCTCGTTTCCTACTGTCAGATACTCAGCTTTTACATATCCTGTAATGGAACCGGAGGAAATCTGATACCAGCCATCCTGCTCTCCTGTAATCTCTGCAACTGCATTTTTCTTCATAATTCCTACTACACTGCTGTCCGTAGATGCTTCCTCACGGACATTCAGGTAATTATCCACCTGAGCTACGCCAAGGTTCTGTACTGCCTGATTTTCCTGTGCTTCATTCTGTACATTTGCCTGCGCCACAAGTAATGACACGCCGGACACCGGTGCTGCTGCCGATGGCAGATCTGCCGGAGCAGCCTGTGCACCTGTTGCTCCAAAAGTCAATACCAACGTACTTAATAACAGACATGCAGTTACTTTTTTATTTCTTAATTTCATAAATTATTTCCTCTCAATCACAGCTATCTCTTCTCTTGTGTCGACCTGTTTTTTACAATTCGTCACTTTTCTATTTCAAATATTACATTTTTGTTACATTCAACAGTTGCAATTATAACAACTGCGTTTTTGGCTGTCAAGTGATTTGCTCAGTTTTACAAGGCTTTTATATATTTTTTATAAAATAAAAAGAGAAACAGAATTGTAACATTTCTGTTTCTCTCTATTTCAAATCATCTTCCTGACACATTTTGTGTGTTGTCTGTATTCGTCTGTCCCACTGCTGATGTCACAGCATTTAATATCTGATCCAGCAGGCCTTCTCCTGTATGCACATTGCATACTTCTGTTGGCATCTTATCTTCATCTGATCCGCCTTTGACAAATGTCTTTGTCACTTTACTGCTTTCCGGACAATAATCTCCCGCCAGTAAACCAGAATCCTTACAGATAACTGCTGTCTGATGCAGGTCACATTTTTCGGACGGTTCTGTTTCTTCTGCAAAATAATCGGTAACCGTTTCCGGACATACGCCTTTGATTGCCAGTTTTCCGGATGTCTTGCATACACTGCTTTCCACTACATCTTCCGGCTGTTCAAATTCCTTATATGCCAGTCCCTCATGCAGTTTTTCCATAATATTTCGCCACAGGATCTTCGGTGAACGGTTCGATTCCAGTTCTGAATAGTCATCATAGCCGCACCAGACTGCACAGGTATAATATGGCGTATAGCCGGCAAACCATGCATCTCTGGCTGCCTCGGTGGTTCCTGCCGTACCGGTCTTGCCGGCAATCGGCATGGTACCAAAATCTGCTAACTTTCCGCTTCCTTTTTTAACAACATCTTCCATTGCCGAAGTCAGCAAAAATGCTGTACTGTCCTTAATCACCGTATGTTTCTTCGGTTTTTTCTCCAGAAGGACATTGCCATCCTGATCCAGAATCTTCGTATACAATACAGGTTCCTTATACACACCTTTATTTGGCATTACTTCAAATGCTGCTGCCAGCTCCAGATTGCTGACTCCGCCGACTCCCAGCGGAAGCGATTCCACTGCATCGGCTTTGGTCAGTGTGGAAATTCCAAATTTTTTCGCCATTTCATAGCCGGTCTGCGGAGTAATATCCTGTACTGTCTTGACCGCAACTACATTGACAGAATCCTGTATCGCCTCCCGGATGCTTGTATATCCACGGTATTTTCCGTCTGCGTTATGCACCACCTGTCCGGATTTATAAGTGATCGGCTCATCCAGTACCGTAGTTGTCAGCGTATACTTTCCGCTGTCCAGCGCAGGAGCATAAGCAGTCAGTATCTTAAAAGTAGATCCAGGCTGACGGGTAATACCAGACGCACGGTTCAGGGTCTTGCTGGCCGTTTTTTCTCCCCGACCTCCCACAAGGGCTTTTACCTGACCTGTACTCTGGTCAATCAGTGTCACTGCCGCCTGTGGCTGCAACGTAAAAGTCACATTTTCTCCCAGCACGATACCACCATCTGCAAGCATTGCTTCCCGGTAGCCATCAATGGCTTTCTGCGCATCTGCCTCTGATGCATAATTCAGATTATAATTCGCATATTGCTTCTTATAATAAGATAATAAGCTCTGCTCACTGAAATGCTCCACCTCTCCATTGGTCTGCTGGATGGACAATGCATAAGAAAATGAAATTTTCTTTTGAATGTCATAGTTACTGTCGTTATTCACCTGTGCATCACAAATTGCCTGAATTACAGGATCCTGGGTCGAATAGATTGTCAGGCCGCCACTGTACAGTGCTTTGTAGGCCTGTGCCTCAGAATAATCCAGCTCTTTTTGCAGATCATTGATAATTTCCTCTGTAAGAGAATCTACAAAATAAGACGTTATATTCGCATCGCTGTTCTGCCATTTGGTATTCGTCTCCTGGATGCGGTCATATACCTCATCTGCTATTGCCACATTATACTGATTTTCGTCAATATATCCCTGATCTCTCATATTTTTCAATACTTTTTCCCGGCGCTTTGCATTTTCTTCCGGATGCAGAATCGGATTATATTTTGACGGATTCTGTGTAATTCCGGCAATGACTGCACATTCGGATAAGTTCAGCTCCGAAACATCTTTTCCAAAATAACGTCTGGAAGCCGCCTGCACGCCAAGGGTATTCTGCCCCAGATTGATGGTGTTAAGATAATTCTCCATGATCCAATCCTTGGAAACCTTTTTTTCCAGCTCTATCGCCAGATATTGTTCCTGCAGTTTGCGTTCTACACGTTCTGCCGAATTTTCTGTCGTCCATCCTTCAAACACATTATTTTTCAAAAGCTGCTGTGTGATCGTACTCGCGCCCTCACTGAAGTGACCGGAGGTCAGTCCTTTTACACCGGCTCTCACGATTCCACGCAGATCGATTCCATTGTGTTCGTAAAAACGCTCATCTTCAATTGCCACAAATGCATGCTGCAAATCAACCGGAATTTCATCCAGTGTCACGTAGACGCGATTGGAACCGGTTCCTACCAGCTGTGCTGTCACATTGCCATCTGCATCCAGTACAGTTGACATATAGCCCGATGGTGTCGCATCTATCTCATTGATATCCGGCGCATCTGAGATCATTTTTTCTACATACTGATATCCACGATAACCGCCATATCCAAGCCCCAATACCAGGAACAGCAATATCACCAGCAATGTCAGTGATTTCACCTTGCGTCGCATCACAGATCCACGGGACGTCAGCTCCCAGCGTTTCCGCGCCACCTGTTTCCTTCCATAGTTCATAGATTCCCTCCAAGTAAACTCCTTATTCGCAAATCTTATATTGCTTATCTTACCATTAATAGGATATACTTGTCTAGTACAGCTAATTTTTGACCCAGTTCACTCGTACAGATTCTGGTTGGCACAGACATGCTTGCATGTCTGGGATAACCAGAACCTGCACGAAGGGAGCGCCATTTTATGAGCAAAAGTAGTAGCGTAGCTACGGAGCAGCCCGGCACGGGCGTTTTGCGAATAGCGCGGGTGAACTGAAAAAAATTCATACGAAAGAAAGGATACCCACACCATGAGTTATAAAGTGCTTTATCAGGCTGGTCAGGGCGAAATCGAAGAAAAGAAATCCCGTTTCATCGCACACACACTCCCTGTCACTTCTGAAGAAGAAGCAGTCGCCTTTTTAAATAAGATAAAAAAAGAATACTGGGATGCCAGACACAACTGCCATGCATATACAATAGGAAAAAACAATGAATGCACCCGTTGCAGTGATGACGGAGAGCCCTCCGGTACTGCCGGACGCCCAATGTTGGATGTACTGCTCAGAGAAGGCATCCATAACTGTATCGTCGTTGTCACCCGCTATTTTGGTGGAACACTGCTCGGTACCGGCGGACTGGTCCGTGCTTATCAGGCAGCTACGCAGGCTGGTCTGACAGCAAGTACCATCATCGAAAAACAATTTGGGCATAAACTTCACATCACTACCGACTATAACGGAATTGGAAAACTCCAGTATCTGGTTGCACAAAATCAGATTTATACGCTGGATACACAATATACAGACAATGTTACTCTGGATTTAATGGTTCCGGAGGAAAAATTTACCGATTTCTGTGTCAAAGTCACAGAAGCAACCAGCGGACGCGCCAGTATGGTTTCTGAAGATTTGCAAGAGTTTGGCATTGTTGACGGAGAAATTATTTTTTAACTCTTTTTTATCTTTCATTTTGTCTTTATTTTGCAGTTGTCAGATTTTAATTTGAAAATCACCAAAAATTCAAACGCTGTTTTTGCAAAAAAGGGGTTGCATTCTTGTGATTCTTGCCCTATAATAACACTTGTCGACAGGCAGTAAGGAAAACAACTTACAGAAACACCTGCAAGACAAGTTAATGGCCCATCGCCAAATGGTAAGGCAACGGACTCTGACTCCGTCATTTCAAGGTTCGAATCCTTGTGGGCCAGTTCAGAAAGCACCATGTAAATGGTGCTTTTTTGTTAACTACAGAAATATATGGTAAAAACAGAGAGGACGATTTTCATGTATCAGTTTAAAAGTCGTGTCAGATTCAGCGAGGTAGACAGTCATCTGCATATGACTCTGCCTTCTGTCATCAATTATTTTCAGGATTGCAGCACGTTCCATTCTGATTCTATCGGTCAGGGAATTGAAACCATGATGAATGAAGGCCATGCCTGGATTCTTTCTTCCTGGCAGATTATTATCAACCGCTATCCAAAATTTGGCGAAGAGATTACCATCAGTACATGGGCACATGGCTGGAAAGCATTTTTTGGATTCCGTAATTTTAAAATGGAAGATGCTGACGGAAATATTCTGGCTTATTCCAACACCAACTGGATCTACATGAATATCAGAACCGGACGACCGGAACGGATTCCAAATGAAGTCAGTGATCTATATTCCTGCGAACCGGCCATTCCTATGGAGGAAGCCTCACGGAAAATCAGCCCCGTGGCTGACGGTACTGCAATCGCTCCAATCGCCGTTCATAAATACGATATCGATTCCAATAACCACGTCAATAATGAACGCTATGTACCTATGGCGATGGAATGCCTGCCGGACAATGTCACAATTCATCAATTACGCGTAGAGTACCGGAATTCCGCTGTATATGGCGATACCATTTATCCGGTTTATCAGCAGACCGGAGATACCTTTAAAGTTTCTCTGAATGATAAAGACGGGAATCCCTATGCAATTGCAGAGTTTATGCTTGCACAGGATATTTAAAAACAAAACATTTTATAACAAATCTGATTACACAACACGAAAGGACGGAAACACAATATGAAATTAGGAGAAAAACAAACACTGACCGTAGTAAAACAGGTAGATTTTGGTGTCTATCTGGCAGAACAGCAGGATGATGAAACCCGTGTCCTGCTTCCGGCCAAACAGGTTCCGGAAGGCACAAAACTGCATGACAAACTGGAAGTCTTCCTATATAAAGATTCCAAAGACCGCCTGATTGCCACAACAAATGAGCCAAAACTGACACTGGGTGGTTTTGCTGTTTTAAAAGTCGTTCAGGTAACAAAAATCGGTGCTTTTCTGGACTGGGGACTGGAAAAAGATCTGCTTCTCCCATTCAAAGAACAGTTACGCAAAGTAAAAGAAGGTGACGAAGTACTTGTCACTCTCTACATTGACAAAAGTAACCGCCTCTGCGCCACAATGGAGGGCATCTATCACCTGCTTTCCACAGACTCTCCTTATAAAAAGGGGGATCGCGTAACAGGACGTGTCTATGAATTCAGTGAAAACTTCGGTACCTTTGTGGCGGTTGATGATAAATACTCTGCCCGTATTCCGGGATTCGAAAACACAACGACGCTGAAAATCGGGGACGTAATTGAAGCAAATGTCACAAACCGCAAAGCAGATGGCAAACTCGATCTTACCATCCGTGCAAAAGCCTATGTACAGATGAATACCGATGCCGAAGAAGTCTTAAAAATCATTGACGAATTTGGAGGCGTATTACCGTTTAATGACAAAGCTTCACCGGAAATTATCAAAAGAGAAGCTCACATGAGCAAAAACGCATTCAAGCGTGCCGTTGGACATCTTTATAAAGAACGTCTGATTGAATTTACAGACAGAGGTATCCGACGCGTATAAAAGCAAGAAAAAGAACCGGAGCAATTTCCGGTTCTTTTTCGTTTGATGTATATACTAACTAAGGGGATTAGATAATACCAATATAATTCACATTACATGAATGTTTCTGTTTGGATTAAACCTCAAAGATGAGATCGCCGTAAGATGGCATTGGCCATACTTTCTTATCAACAATAATCTCCAGTTTATCAATCGGCGCACGAAGTTCTGCCATTGCAGTTGTAACTTCATCCCGATAATAAGCTGCACGCTCAGCACCATCTTCCATGGTCAGACCTTTGTCTGTCACTTCTTCCAGTTTTGCCAGCGTCACTTTTGCATCAGATAATAATCCGGATGCCTCCTGAAGCAGTTCTGTCTGTACACTGATATCGCAATCGCAGGCTGCTTTTACCGCATTGATGGATTCTGCCAGAGATGTGATATATTTGATCACTGCCGGAATCAATGTCTTGTTTGTGATATTGATCATCGCTCTTGCTTCAATATTGATTTCTTTTGCATAGATTTCATACTGAATCTCTTCACGGGACTCTAACTCAGCTTTTGTAAATACGCCGAATTTTTCAAACATATTGATTGCTTTATCTGTGGTCAGTGCAGGAATTGCATCAACCATAGATCTGATATTTGGTAAGCCTCTGCGCTCTGCCTCAGCTACCCATGCATCAGAATATCCGTCACCATTGAAGATAATTCTCTGGTGCTCTGTCAGATATTTTTTAATCAGATCATGTGCTTTTTCGTTGACATCTTCTGCTTTTTCCAGTTCATCACAAACTTCCTCAAATGCCTCTGCCACGATGGTATTTAATACAACGTTCGGTGCAGAGATAGAATCCTGGGAACCAACCATACGGAACTCGAATTTGTTTCCTGTAAATGCAAACGGTGATGTTCTGTTTCGGTCTGTTGCATCTTTTGCAAGATCCGGCAGAGAAGCTACACCTGTCTGTAATACACCACCTTTTAAGGAATGTGTAGCAGAACCGGTACTGATCAGCTGAGAAATCACATCGTCAAGCTGCTCGCCAAGGAATACGGAAACAATGGCAGGCGGTGCCTCATTCGCGCCAAGTCTGTGATCATTTCCAACATCTGCTGCAGACCAGCGAAGAAGATCAGCATGATCATCGACTGCTTTTAAGATGCAGGCAAGTACCAGAAGAAACTGAATGTTCTCATGCGGCGTTTTACCAGGCTCTAATAAGTTGATACCATCATCTGTTGTGATAGACCAGTTATCATGTTTACCGGATCCATTGACACCGTCAAATGGTTTCTCATGAAGCAGACACTGCAGTCCATGCTCATTAGCTTTTTTCTTTAATACTTCCATTACCAGATGGTTGTGATCCAGTGCCATATTACAGGTTTCATAAATCGGTGCCAGCTCATGCTGTGCCGGAGCAACCTCATTATGCTGTGTCTTGGCCGGAACCCCCAGTTTCCACAGTTCTTCATTTACATCTTTCATAAATGCCGCGATACGTGGACGGATACTTCCGAAGTAATGATCATCCATTTCCTGTCCTTTTGCCGGCATGGAACCAAATAAAGTACGTCCGGTATAGATCAGGTCTTTTCTCTTTAAATATTTTTCTTTATCTACAAGGAAATACTCCTGCTCAGAACCAACAGACGGGGTTACTTTTCTGGATGTTGTATTTCCGAATAATCTGATTAAACGAAGTGCCTGTGTATTGATAGCCTGCATGGAGCGAAGAAGCGGTGTCTTCTGATCCAGTGCCTCTCCTGTATAAGAACAGAATGCAGTCGGAATACAAAGTGTGGCACCTGCTGCATCATGTCGTACAAATGCAAATGATGTACAATCCCATGCTGTATATCCTCTGGCCTCACAGGTTGCACGAAGTCCTCCTGACGGGAAAGAAGATGCATCCGGCTCACCTTTGATCAGTTCTTTACCGGAAAAGCTCATCAGTACTTTTCCCTGCTCATTCGGAGCAGTGATAAATGAATCATGTTTCTCTGCTGTCACGCCTGTCAGCGGCTGGAACCAATGGGTGTAATGTGTTGCGCCCTGCTCGATTGCCCACTCCTTCATCTCATGTGCAATGATGTCTGCAGTTGCAAGATCCAGATCTGTTCCCTCTTTGATGGTCTCCTGCAATTTCTGATACACTTTCTTCGGAAGTCTTTCCTTCATCACAGTGTCATTGAATACATTTTCACCGAAAATATCAGTGACTTTGAAATATTCACTCATCTTCTTGATTCCTCTCTTTTCTCAATTTTTTACAGTTCCCCTGAGTATATACTGCTTTGCTCTTATGTAGTTTCGCAAATCCCACTATATCGATGACTGGAAACTATCTCAATATAGCAGAAAAGGGTATTCCACCTTTTGTTGGAACACCCTTGTTCAGCACGTATTCATGTCTTACAATTAACATAGTACAAAATACTTAAAATTGCAAGAGGCCGAAAACATTTTTGTCCATTTTAACAATTATGAATTGTAAAAAGCTCATTTTTTGTGATTTTTTACAAATTCTCACGCTTTGTCGATAGAACCAAAAATTTCCATTTTCTCTTTTACTTTTGCTTTGATTGCTTCAAATCCCGGAGCAAGTAATTTTCTAGGATCAAATCCTTTTCCTGCAAGATCCTTGCCCTCTTCGATATATTTTCTTGTAGCCTCAGCAAATACAAGCTGGCACTCTGTGTTTACATTGATTTTTGCAACACCGAGAGAGATTGCTTTCTTGATCATATCATCCGGAATACCTGTACCACCGTGAAGTACTAACGGCATCTCACCTGTCTTCTGCTGGATTGCATCCAGAGTCTCGAAGCTTAATCCAGCCCAGTTTGCCGGATATTTTCCGTGGATATTACCAATACCGGCTGCAAGCATTGTTACACCAAGATCAGCAATTGCTTTGCACTCGTCCGGATCTGCACACTCGCCCATTCCGATTACGCCATCTTCTTCACCACCGATAGAACCTACTTCTGCTTCCAGAGAAAGTCCTTTCTCTTTGCATACAGCAACAAGCTCTTTTGTCTTCTCTACATTCTCTTCGATTGGATAATGAGAACCATCAAACATTACAGATGAGAAACCAGCCTCGATACATTTGTAGCAAGCTTCATAGCTGCCGTGATCCAGATGTAATGCAACCGGAACAGTGATATTTAACTCTTCCAGCATTCCGTTTACCATACCAACAACAGTCTTGTAACCTGTCATATATTTTCCTGCTCCCTCGGAAACGCCAAGGATAACCGGAGAATTATTCTCCTGAGCTGTTAACAAAATAGCTTTTGTCCACTCAAGGTTGTTGATATTGAACTGACCAACTGCATAATGACCTGCTTTTGCTTTTTCAAGCATTTCTTTTGCTGAAACTAACATAATGAGATCCTCCATTTGTTTAAAAAAATATTGTTAATATAATAACATTATAACCGTATCTTTCAAAAAAAGAAAGTATTATTTTTCAACCATAAAACTGATTCTGCGGCACCGGTTGTAAATTTCCACTTCTTTATGTTCTCCGCCGAACTCGCCATCCAGCGTCCACGGTACGTAATCTTCGCAGCGCAGCCTGATGTGATCTGTCTTGTAAGTGTATATATATGGTGTCTCGATATCCTTTGGCATAACAAGATTCGTCAGAATCTCATTGAGCTGGATTGGATTCTGCGGCATTTTGATCAGTGTTACCTCAAATTCTCCGTCATCCAGTTTTACATTGTTTCCGGTCATATTTTTCATACCGCCTATAGAAATGGAATTCGTGATCATGCCATACACAAACTCATCTTTAATAGTCTCTCCATTCACTTCCACTTCCAGATAATAAGAAGGGATATCATACAGGCGCTTTGCACTTTCCAGAATATAGGCCACATGACCAAAGATGTTTTTCAGTTTCTGATTCGTCATATAGGAAACATCCGTAAACAATCCAAAAGCTGCAATATAGACAAAAAAATCTTCATTAAATTCGCCGATGTCACAGGGAAACGCCTGTCCGTTCACAGCGACATCCGCTGCCCGGAGCATGTTTTTCGGTATTTTCAGCGATTGAGCAAAATCGTTGGTGCTTCCTGCCGGAATATAGCCGATTGGTGCAATCCCGTCGCACTGCATCATTCCTGTCACAACCTCATCCAGTGTGCCATCTCCTCCGCTGCATACGATCATGTCGTACTCTTCCGCACATTCTTCTACTTTGCGAACAGCATCCGCTTTTTCCTGCGTCGGATAAATGGTCACTTCATAACCGCTTTTCACAAACGTATCCACAATTGACATCAGTTGATTTCGAATCTGTCCCTTTCCGGATCTCGGATTAAATATAAATAATAACTTTTTCTTATCCATTTTATTTCTCCTCTTCGGTCCTCAAACTTTCTGCAATTTCCTTTATTTTTCTGAGTCTGTGATTTACTCCTGATTTTCCAACCGGAGGATTCAGATACTGTCCCAGTTCCTGCAACGACACATCTGGATTGTCCAGTCGTACCCGGGCCATCTCCCGGATGGCCGGTGGAAGCTGCTCCAGCCCCAGATGTTCTTCGATATAATGTATATCCTCCACCTGTCTTGCCGCTGTCCGCACCATTTTATTAATATTCGCAGAATCACAGTTTGACTGTCTGTTGGCGCTGTTGCGCATATCTTTGATAATACGGATATTTTCCAGTTCCATCAGAGACTTGTGGGCTTCCATCACATTTAAAATCTGTATGATTTCATCGCTGTCCTTGAGATAAACCACCGGTTTCTGTTTCCGCATGATCATTTTTGCATTAATATCAAAAAAGTACATCTGATTCTTTAAAAATTCTGCCGTGGACACATCATCACAGACAATCTCAAAATGATAGGATTTTCCGGGATCACTCATCGATCCGGCACACAGAAATGCCCCTCTGATATAGGATCTCCTGCTTTCTACGGTCTGCAACAGATTTTCAGGATTTGCCTGTGCATTCCAGAGGCAGATATCCATCAATGCCCTCTGCAGTTTGACCCGTTCCGGTTTTTCTTCTGAATACAACATATCTTCCGGTCGTTCCGACAGCAGAATAAAGTACTGGTTATTATGACCTGCACCATGTCTCCTGATTTCGAGCTGAACCTGAATATCAAAAGCCCGTTTGATCAGCTTCACATACGTCTTTGCCAGAACAACATTTTCTGTCTCCATAAACACCGCCAGACTATCCTCTTCCCGGAGGATTCTGCCACAAAATCGAATAATCGCCATCAGTTCTGCCCGGACACATTCTTCCTGTTCCGGTATCAGCCGTCCGATTTCTTCTTTCATTTCTCCTGAAAAAGACATCTTACTTCCTCAATTACTTTCCACGCTTTGCGTCTTTCTCAATATCACGATGTTCCACACGCAAACCATATTTCTGATTTTTCTGCAGTCTCTGGTAAATAGCATTCGTCAGTGTAACGGAACGATGTTTGCCCCCTGTACAGCCAATTGCAATTACCAGCTGATTTTTTCCTTCTTTGATATAATTCGGTATCAAAAAACGAATCATATCCTCTAATTTATCTAAAAAAATTCCAGCCTCCGGACAGTTCATAACGAATTGCTGAATTTCCGGATCATTACCTGTTTTTGGCCGCAACTCCTCCAGATAGTATGGATTCGGCAGAAAACGCACATCAAATACAAGATCTGCATCGGATGGTATCCCATATTTAAATCCAAAGGAAAGTACTGTCACGTAGATATTATCGTATTCTCGTTTTTCCAGAAATATATTGCCCAGAGCTGCATGCAGTTCTCTGGTAAGCAACTGGCTGGTATCAATGATATAATCGGCCATTTCCTTTAAGAATCCAACCTGTTTTCGTTCCAGTTCAATTCCTTTTTCCACTCGGTCATTTCCTGCCAGAGGATGCGCCCTTCTGGTTTCCTTATATCTTTTCACCAGAACCTGATCAGAAGCATCCATGAATAAAATGCGGATGACATTTCCTTTACTGCGTAAATCTGTAATGATCTTTGCCAGTTGTTTCAGCGAATTTCCGTTACGGATATCCAGTCCAAAGGCAATACGCTTATATTGTGTCTCACCGGAATTTGCGAATTCTGCAAATTTCTCCAACAGTGGAATTGGGAAATTATCGACACAAAAATAGCCAATATCTTCCATAATTTTTAATGCCGTTGATTTCCCGGCACCCGACATTCCTGTTACGATTACATATTCCATGTTGCAACACTCCTATTAAAAGTCACCGACTTTTTTGACTTCCGGTTCCAGATGAACTCCAAATTTTTCAAATACAATATCAGACACCTGATCCATCAGGTTACAGATATCTGCTGATGTGGCATGATCTCTGTTGATCACAAAGCCACAGTGTTTTTCTGACACCTGGGCACCGCCTACCTGGAACCCACGAAGGCCTGAATCCTGAATCAGTTTGCCTGCAAAATATCCTTCCGGACGTTTGAATGTACTTCCAGCACTCGGATATTCCAGCGGCTGTTTGCTCACTCTTTTCTCCTTCAGGTCATCCATAATCGCCTGAATCTCATCTGCTTTGCCTGGCTGCAATTCCAGAACTGCCTGCACAACCAGATATCCTTTCTCCGGAATAATGCTGTGGCGGTAAGACAGATCCAGTTCTTCCGTCTGGAGAGTCAGCAATTCACCTTCCGATGTCATTACTGTCACTTCTTTTAAAATGTCCTTCATCTCGCCGCCATAGGCACCTGCATTCATAACAACCGCTCCGCCAAGGCTTCCCGGTATCCCGGACGCGAACTCCATTCCTGTCAGACTGGCAGCTGCCGCTTTGGAAGCAATACTGGAAAGCATTGCTCCGGCTCCGGCTGTGATCACAGTTCCATCCATTCGGATGTCTGCCATCTGTCTGCCAATTTCCAGTACCACACCACGGATACCGCCGTCTCCCACCAGAAGATTACTGCCATTTCCAATCACCGTCAGCGGCTCCTTCTCTCTCTGGCACAGTTCCAGGATCTGTCCAAGCTGTTCTGCCTTTGGCGTCACCAGGATATCTGCCGGTCCTCCGGTTCGAAACGTGGTATGTCTGCTCATTGATTCCTGTAAAAAAACGGATTCGTCCCCACAGATTTCACACAATTTTTCATATATTTCCTGTTTCATTATCTGCTCCGCTCTCTTATGCATCCTTTAAAAATGCTTTGTATCCGCATTTTGCCTCGTACAGATCAGCCTTACTGATAATCTCCCACGGTGCATGCATATTCAGTACAGCTACACCACTGTCAATTACCTGCATATTGTAGTTTCCAAGGATATATGCGATGGTTCCGCCGCCACCCTGGTCTACTTTTCCAAGCTCTGCCGTCTGGAAATATACCTGGTTCTCATCCATGATCTTGCGGATTTCAGCTACATATTCTGCACCGGCATCATTGGAACCGGATTTTCCTCTGGATCCGGTATATTTATTGAATACCAGACCTCTTCCAAAATATGCTGCGTTTTTCTTTTCCATTACACTCGGGTAATTCGGATCAAAAGCAGCGCTTACATCAGAAGAAAGTACTTTTGAATTCTGTAATGCACGACGAAGTTTCAGTTCGTTATAGTCGCCGCAGGCATTCATCACTTCTGCTGTCATATTTTCAAAGAAACGGGACTGCATACCGGTAGCACCCACACTGCCGATTTCTTCTTTGTCTACCAGGAGGCATGCGCTTGTACGCTCCGGTTTCTCCATCTCAAGGATTGCAGAGAAAGACGGATATGCACACACACGGTCATCATGTCCGTATCCCATGATCATACTGCGGTCAAAACCGTAATCTCTGGCCGGTCCTGCCGGGACAATCTCGATCTCTGCAGACAGGAAATCTTCTTCCTCTACACCGTATGTCTCTTTTAAAATTTTTAACACATTTGCCTGAACCAGTGTCTTAACTTTCTTTTCTTCCTCAGTCTCAGCTTCTAATGGCATACTTCCAACCAGAATATCAAGTGCCTCACCTTCGATGACTTTTGCACCTTTTTTCTCCATCTGATCTGCGGACAGATGAATGAGCAGATCACTTACACCAAATACCGGATCCTCCGGTTTCTCACCGATGTTGATTTCAACCACGCTGCCATCTTTTTTTGCAATGACGCCATGCATAGCCAGTGGCAATGTCACCCACTGATATTTTTTTACACCACCATAGTAATGTGTATCTAACAATGCCATGTCTGTATCTTCATACAGTGGATTCTGCTTCAGATCCAGACGCGGGGAGTCAATATGTGCGCCGAGGATATTCATTCCTTCTTCCATCGGTTTCTGACCAATGATATACATGGCAAAACTTTTTCCTTTATTGTCAGCAAATACACGGTCTCCTGCCTTCAGGGTGATTCCCTGTGCGATTACATCTTCCATATCCTGAAAACCGGCTGCTGCGGCACGTTTCTTCAATTCTGTCACACACTCGCGCTCGGTCTTGCAGTCAGATATAAACTGACGGTACTCCTCACCATATGCAAATACAGTTGCTTTTTCTTCACTTGTATATTTTTTCCAGACGTTTTTTCGCTCCATAATTTCAGTTCCTCTTTTCTCAATTTTTATTTTCACTGCCATGCAGTTATTCACTTTTTGATATCACCCAATTTTCCCGGTCATTTTCTTTTCGCATAAACCGCAAGGAAAATTGTGTATGTCCTGACTAAATTTCAGTAGAATTTCCGTTTTTCAGATTATTTTCCACTCTTCGGTACAATTCTTTTGCGGCATTATAGCCCATCTTTTTCTGTCTGTGATTTGCTGCTGCAGCCTCACAGATAACAGCCAGGTTTCGACCCGGGCGGATTGGAATCGAATGACACACAATCTTGTTACCAAGTATCTCGGCATATTCTTCTTCCAGACCCAGACGGTCATATTCTTTATCTTTTCTCCAGTCTTCCAGCTTGATGACCAGATCAATGGTCTGCTGTTCTTTGACACATTCTACACCGAACAGGGTCTTTACATCAATAATTCCGATACCTCGCAGTTCGATAAAGTATCTTGTAATATCCGGTGATGTGCCAATCAGCGTATTATTATTGATCTTACGGATTTCCACCACATCATCCGTAACGAGACGGTGTCCCCGGCGGATCAGCTCCAGTGCTGCCTCACTCTTTCCGATTCCACTCTCACCCATGATCAGGACGCCTTCACCATAAATGTCTACCAGTACACCATGAATAGAAATACACGGTGCCAGTTTTGCGGTCAGATAATAAATTGCCTCAGCAACCACATTGGATGTTGCATCCATCGATCCGAAAATCGGTACACCACGTTCTCCGGCAATCTGCAATACTTCCTCATCCGGCTCATAGCCTCTGCACATAATCACACATGGCACATTAAATCCCAGCAGATTACGGTAACGGTCTATACGTGTCTCAGCATCCAGTGTCTCCAGATAAGATTTTTCCACCATACCAATGACCTGGATACGTTCTTCTGCAAAATGTTCAAAATATCCGGCCAGTTCCAGCGCCGGACGATTAATCTCAGGTGTTGTGATCATTCGTTTCTCCATATCCACGCATGGGGTGAAACATTTAAATTTCATTTTCTCTGTTAACTGTTTTACACTGACTCCCTGCATTTTATTTTCTCCTTTTCTTTGGCTGTCTTGCGCTCATTATATCACCTTTTTACTTCTTATGGAAGAATTGGTAAACCGACTGTGCTGCTTTTTCATTCATTCCGTCTACTTCCCGCAATTGTTCCACGGATGCCTCACGAATTTTTTCCAGTGACTGAAACTGTTTCATCAGTGCTTTTCTTCGGGTCTGTCCGATATTCGGAATATCATCCAACACGGAATGTACCTGCTGCTTGCTGCGCAGGGAGCGGTGATATTCAATGGCAAACCGGTGTGCCTCATCCTGAATCCGGGTGATCAGTCGGAATCCTTCTGAATGAGTATCAATCGGGATTTCCTCATTGTTGTAGTAGAGGCCTCTGGTTCGATGGTGATCGTCCTTGACCATTCCACACACAGGAATCGCAAGCTTCAGTTCATCCAGCACTTCCAGCGCAATGTTGACCTGACCTTTTCCACCATCCATCAGAATCAGATCCGGGAATTTGGTAAAACTGCCATATTCCGGTTCCAGATCTTTCTGTCTGTTCTGTGCCCGTTCTTCCATACCGTGGGTAAAACGCCTGGTCAGCACTTCCCGCATGGATGCATAGTCGTCCGGCCCCGTCACTGTCTTCAGTTTAAATTTGCGATAATCACTTTTGCACGGTTTTCCCCGCTCATAGACCACCATGGAACCAACCGATTCAAAACCGTTGGTATTGGAAATATCATAGGCCTCCATACGTTTGACATAACCAAGATCCAGAAGGTCTGCAATTTCTTTGACCGCTCCGATAGTTCTTCCTTCTTCTCTGCGGATTTTTTCTTTGTCCTGAGTCAGCACCATAACAGCATTCTGCTGGGCAAGTTCTACCAGTTTTTCTCTCTGTCCCTTCTTTGGCACACGGATATACACTTTCTGCCCGCGTCTGGCTGACAGCCATTCCGCCACTACATCCGCATCATCAATTTCCATCTGAAGCATGATTTCCTTTGGCACAAAAGGTGTTCCCGCGTAATACTGGCTGATAAAAGTAGACAAGACTTCTTTCTGTGTGTCTTCTGCACCAATGGTCACATGAAAATGTTCCCGGCCGATCAGCCTTCCCTCACGGACAAAAAAGACCTGTACGACAGCATCGCGATCATCCATTGCAAGTGCCAGAATATCTCTGTCTTCTCCATCGAAACTTGTGATTTTCTGCTTCTGTGCCACCTGACGTACACTGGCAAGCAGATCTCTGAATTCCATGGCTTTTTCAAATTCCAGCGCCTCTGATGCCGCCTGCATCTTCTCCTCCAGATCCCTGATTACCGGAGCAAAATTTCCATTCAGCAACTCCATGGCCCCCCGGATCTGTGTCCGGTAGTCTTCCTGTGAGATATAGCCCTGGCAGGGCCCCTGACATTGATGAATATGATAATTCAGACATGGTCGGTCCTTTCCGATATCTCTTGGCAACGTCCGGTTACAGGTACGGATCTGGAACAGTTTCTGCAACAGTTCTATCGTATCCTTTACTGCAGCTGCACTGGTATATGGTCCGTAGTATTTCGACTTATCCTTTTTCATCTGTCGGGAAAACAGCACTCTTGGATATGCTTCTCCCAATGTCACCTTGATATAGGGATATGTCTTATCATCCTTCAGCATTGTATTATATTTCGGCCGGTGTTCCTTAATCAGGTTACACTCAAGAACCAGAGCCTCCAGTTCTGAATCTGTCAGGATGTATTCAAAATGGTCAATATGCGTCACCATTTTTTCAATCTTCGGGCCTTTATTCCGGCTTGTCTGAAAATATTGCCGTACACGGTTTCTGAGGCTGACAGCCTTCCCAATATAAATGATTGCATCTCTGTCATCATGCATGATATAAACTCCGGGATGATCCGGCAATTTTTTCAATTCTTCCTGAATATCAAACATACTATAGTCTCCAAACGGCCAGGGCAGAAAATTTCTTCTCCACTCTGACCGTTTTTGTCATTTTATCTGTTTCTATAATTGTCAGATGAATATCTGTGTGTCACGAAAAAACTGTATAAAGCATTTTCCTGTATACTACTCTTCAAATGCTTCCTCCGGCGCCACCGGCTCATTGCCGGAAAACTCGGTTTCATTTTCAGCAGCATCTGTGCTCTGTGTCTCTGTCTGTGTAGTTACATCTTCTGCTTCCACATCCACCGGCTGCTTTCCTTCTGTCATCTCTTTGAAGATGTCCATAAATTCTTTACCTGTGATTGTTTCATGTTCGTACAGATAACCTGCAATGCGCTCCAGTACTTCACGATGTGTCAGCAACATTTCTTTTGCTGTATCGTATGCTTTCTGCAGCATTGCTTTTACTACCTCATCTACTTTTGCAATTGTCTCATCGCCACAGTTTGTCACTGCACGGCCATCCAGATATCTGTTTTCCACAGATTCCAGACCCATCAGTCCAAACTCTTCTGACATACCGAACTGTGTTACCATTGCACGGGCAATTCTGGTAGCCATCTCGATGTCGTTGGATGCACCTGTTGTCACGGAATCACACATGATCTCCTCTGCGGCACGACCGCCCATGTAAGTAACCAGACGTGCTTCCAGTTCTGCTTTGGTCTCCAGATATTTCTCTTCCTCAGGCATCTGCAGGGTATAACCCAGTGATCCCATTGTACGAGGTACAATTGTAATCTTCTGTACCGGTTCTGCATCTTTCTGTAATGCAGTAACCAGTGCATGACCGACCTCATGGTAAGCAACCAGTTTTTTCTCTTTCGGTCCCATGATCCGGTCTTTTTTCTCTTTACCTGCAATGACTACTTCTACAGACTCAAATAAATCTGCCTGTGTCACATACTGTCTGCCATTCTTTACGGCATTAATGGCAGCTTCATTGATCATATTGGCCAGGTCAGATCCCACACATCCTGCGGTTGCCAGTGCAATTGCTTCCAAATCTACGGTATCATCCATCTTGACATCTTTGGAATGTACACGCAGTGTCTCCACACGTCCTTTGAGATCCGGTTTGTCAACGATGATACGACGGTCAAAACGTCCCGGTCTCAGTAACGCCTTATCCAGTACTTCCGGGCGGTTGGTAGCTGCCAGGATCAGAAGTCCCTTGGATGTATCAAAACCGTCCATCTCTGCCAGCAACTGATTTAATGTCTGCTCACGCTCATCGTTTCCACCATAATGATTATCACGGCTTTTTCCGATGGCATCAATCTCGTCAATAAAAATAATACATGGTGCCTGTTTCTGTGCTTCTTTAAACAGATCACGAACACGGGATGCGCCAACACCGACAAACATCTCTACAAAATCAGAACCTGCCAGTGAGAAGAACGGTACGCCTGCCTCACCTGCTACTGCTTTTGCCAGCAACGTCTTACCGGTACCAGGAGGTCCTACTAATAATGCTCCCTTCGGCAGTTTTGCACCGATTGCTGTATATTTCTGCGGATTGTGCAGGAAATCAACAACCTCCTGCAGGGATTCCTTTGCTTCATCCTGCCCGGCTACATCTTTGAAAGTCACGCCGGTGGATTTCTCCACATACATCTTGGCATTACTTTTGCCAACGCCCATGACGCCGCCTCCGCCGCCCATTTTCTTCATGGCAGCTCCCAGCAGTATCCATACGATGGCGATTGGAATCACAAAGCTTAAAATCTGATAGATCCAAGCCGATGTGGTCTGATTCTTTCCGGTATAATCTACATTATACTGATCCAGTAATGCATACATACGGTCATCTTTCAGATTAACGGTATAATAAGTCACCTGATACAGACTCTTTTTATCTTCTTTTGGCTGAATCTGAATCTGGCTGTTTGTGATAACTACACTTTCAACCTGATTATTTTTTACCATATTCTGGAATTCGCTGTAAGTAATCTCCTGATTGGTGAGACTTCCGATTCCATTGGTAATCATTGTAACAAGCAGCAGAACAACAACCGTTGCGATCACAAACCAGAGCATATTCTGGCCATTTTTACGACCGTTATTGTTATTATTGCCGCCCCTGTTGGTTCCTCTGTTTTCGTCCATACTGATCTCTCATTCCTGTGTCCCGATACAGTCAGATCACTTTGCTTTACCCTTCAACGGCTGCCCGGATACACAATCCTTTCTCTTGGTTTCCCCTAAGTCAGATTCATCTTAGCCTTCATTAACACTCCCGCTTCTGTAAACAGGGAGCAGTATCGATTGAATCTGCATTGTTTTATTATATGGTTATTTTGTATAGAAATCAATAATCTAATCGTGAACTTTTCTTGATTTTTATAAAATATTTATAAAAGTAACCCCGGATAAAGGATTTTATCCGGGGTCATCTGTCATAATCTCTGATTATTTATTTTTGTACTCAATTGCAGCTTCCACAAAGCCTTTGAACAGCGGATGCGGACGGTTCGGTCTGGATTTCAGCTCCGGATGTGCCTGTGTGGCAACAAACCACGGATGTGCCGGAATCTCGATCATCTCTACAATTCTTCCATCCGGTGAAAGACCACTGAGTTTCATGCCATGCTCTGTCAAAATTGCACGGTAATCATTATTTACCTCATAACGATGTCTGTGACGCTCATGAATGGTCTCTGTACCATATACTTCATATGCTTTGCTGTCTTTCGCAAGTACGCATGGATAGGAGCCAAGACGCAGGGTTCCTCCGATATCCTCCACACCGTTCTGATCTGGCATCAGTGCGATAACCGGCGCGCTTGTATTCGGATCCAGTTCGATACTGTGTGCATCTTCCAGACCACAGATATGGCGGGCATACTCGACGATGGAAAGCTGCATACCAAGGCAGAGACCAAGGAACGGTACATTATGCTCTCTTGCATACTGGATTGCAACAATCTTTCCTTCGATTCCACGGTCACCGAAACCACCCGGAACAAGGATTCCCTGTACATTTCCAAGTACTTCCTCTGCATTTTCAGCATTCAGTTCTTCTGAATCCACCCATTTGATATTAACGGTTGCGTGGTTGGAGATTCCTCCGTGTTTTAATGCCTCAACAACGGAAATATATGCATCATGTAACTGAATATATTTACCAACCAGTGCGATCTCAATCTCTTTATTCGGATGACGGAGTGCATCTACCATTTCGATCCAGTCTGTCAGATCCGGTTCCGGACAATCCAGTTTCAGACACTCACATGCAACCTGTGCCAGTTTTTCTTTCTCCATAGCCAGTGGTGCTTCATATAAATACTCTACATCCAGGTTCTGTAATACACAATTTTTCGGTACATTACAGAATAATGCGATTTTGTCACGAATCTGACGGTCAAGTTCATGCTCGGTACGGCATACGATGATATCCGGCTGAATTCCCATTCCCTGTAATTCTTTTACGCTTGCC
>CABRZK010000003.1 GCA_902475415.1 uncultured Eubacterium sp. | reverse complement strand
GTTTGGTGTCGCATGTCCGCTGTAGTAGATATTCTGTGTGCGATCCATGTCTTCGATATAACCGATTCCGGCAAATTCACCCTCTACCTGTTTGTCTCTCCAGATACATGGCTGTGTATTTCCCATATATGGTGCTTTTCCTGTCAGATTTGCAAGTGCTACAATAGATAATGTACCAAGCAGATCGTACTCACAACCGGATGGGATTCCCATCTCATTTAACAGAGAGTGGCTGAAACAGAATGTAAACTGCTCTTCATTCATTCTTCTTGTTGCACATCCATCCGGACATACTGCTGTAAACGCATTGCATCCGAAATGCTCGCATAATTTCTGGATCAGCACTGCTGCTTTGACTGAATTTTCAATGTAATGCTCCTGCACATCATTCTCAACAGAACCATCAGCCAGTTCTTTTGACCATGCTTTTACTTCTTCCATGTCTTTATCTGTCAGATTGTATACCTGACGTCCCGGTAAAGTATGATTTTTTCCATGTTCATTGACATGCATCATATCCAGGAACTCATGGAAACTGAAATAATTAAAGCGTGCCCCAAGTTTTTTAGTCACCATATCATTACTGATAAAGGCATCCTGTCCACCCATGGAGTAGTGGGAATTATTTCTGGTCACCGCAAGGACTTTTGTACGCTGTAGTGCTTTTCTGGCACGAAGTGCTTTCAGCAGACGGATGGCATCAGGCAGATCCAGAATCGCATAACTCTCATAACCTCTGGCATTCAGTACCGCATGCTCAGCTGTAGATACGAACATTCCTTCGCCGGCTACCGGTACATGATAGCGCATTGCAAATTCTTTCATGATACCTTCTCCACGCATTCCGGTAAAAATAAAGATATCTGCTTTTCCGACACGATCTACCAGTTTCTGTTCTTCTTCCTCTGTGATGAAAAATTCATCTGACATTTTGATATATAAAGGATCAAGTAAATGAATGCCCGGAATATGGCTGAGTGCTCCGCCATATCCCTGTGTCCACATTTTGAAGATTTCAGCTTGGTTCATCAGATCAAATTCCTGTGTCAATGCCTCTGGCGGGCCAAAACGACATGGTCCTTCATATGCATACTCATGAATGAGCGCAGTGTACACAAGCTGAACATTTAATTCCACATCAATACTCTTTTTTACATCATACATAAATGCTGTACCTCCTTACAAATCACTGTTATCTTTAGCATGGTTTTACCATAACACAAAACTTTGCTCCCAGCGAAATGAGAATAAGTAATCATTTTATACACAATCTGCATAAAGTTCATATCATTTCTATCGGTATTATATATATTTTGCGCAATTAAATCATCGCTTGCTGTCACTATTAAAGCGGACAAGGCCGCAAAAAACTCCTGAAAGGATCGTAATTCTGCTATCTCAGAATCACGATCCTTTCAGGAGTTTTTCTCACACCATCTGTATGCTTCTACTATATTAACTTTCGTCTTCTTCTGACAATCCATTCAAAAATAATACCAACGCCAGATTATAATTTTCTTTTTTCCAGGCATAAATCATATGAAGCACATGCTCTTCTTTCGATAATTCCAGGAAATGAAACAGCATGCTGTTTTTCACCTGCGGAACATCACCACACGCAATCGCGACACCATTTCCGGCTGCCACATTTAAAAGCTGGGATTCGTGATTTTTCACATACTTCATCTTCTTGCATTGAAAACCATAGTGACTCAACAGATTATTTGTATCCTCAAGACGGAATGGAGAATCCTTCTCATCCGGTGCAATAAATGTCTCATCCTTCAGATCATAAATTGTTAAATTCTCCCGTTCTCCCAATGCGCTGTTGGCACACACAATGATTCCGGGAGAAAGCCGACACAGCTTTCTTGACAATGTCGATGGCAGGTTTTTGGCTTCAAATCCCATCGTAAAAATCAGATCATACTTATCATCCTTCAGCCCCCTGCGCAATTCGCCGAAGGAACAGTAATTGATATTAACTGTCAGCTCACTGTATTTTTTTCCAAACTCCACCAGCAGTTTCAAAACCCGTGGTTCTGTCTCAAAGCCTTCCAGCACGCCGATATTAAGTTTTCCTGTAATACCGTTGCTGGAAGCCTGAATCTCTTCTAATCCGGCCTCAATTTCTTCCAATGATTTTTTTAAATGGCTGACCATAATAGCCCCGGCTGGTGTCAGGCGCACCTCTTTTCGTGTCCGAACCAGAAGTGGTGTCTTACATTCTTCTTCCAAAGACTGAATTTGTCTGCTGACGGTAGGCTGAGACAAATATAATCGTTCTGCTGCTTTTGTGAAATTCAGGCAGTCTGCCACCGCCAGAAATGTACGCATTTGCTCCATTGTCATCGTTTTATCCTCTCAAAAAAAGCAATTACTTTTTCTGTGTATTCGCCAAGTTTTTCCATTTCTTCCATCGTATTGTAAAATGCCGGAGAAATACGAATCACTGTGTCTAATCCCATTTTATTCACGATTAGCTGCGCACACATGCTTCCTGTCCGCACTGCCACACCATATTTGTCGATCATACTTGCAAAATCGTAAGGATGCACACCCTCAATCTGAATGGAAATACAGCCTGCCCGCTGTTTTGGATGCCCCAATATGTTCACCTGTGGAATAGCCTCTAAGACTTCTTCTGCCTTCTTTATCAGCTCTTCTTCATAGGAAGCCATTCGCTCAATTCCGATGTCCATCAGATAATCCAGGGCCGCGCCCCAGGTGATGATTCCACTGTAATTCAGTGTGCCTGCTTCCAGCCGCGCCGGAAGTTCGGCAAATGTTGTTTTTTCTTCTGTCACAATGTCGATCATGCCGCCACCGTAACGATATGGCTGCATTTCATTCAACCATTTTTCACGTACAAACAGACAGCCGACACCCGTCGGTCCCATCATTTTATGGGCGGAAAAGCCAAGAAAATCACATTGCAATCCTGCCAGGTCAAAAGTTCGATGGCGCACCTCCTGTGCAGCATCAATATACACCGGAATCTCATATTCTTTCGCCCATGCGATCAGTGTTTCGATATCAACCACGGTTCCCGTTACGTTTGATACAGCAGTGACAGCCAGCAATTTCACTTTATCTGACAGCATCCTTTGTGCCGCATCCATATCCAATTCGCCATCCACGGTCGGAATCATGCGAAACTCCGCTCCGCATTCCTGACAGACCTGCTGCCACACAACAAAGTTGGCATGATGCTCCAGTTCTGTGGAGAGCACCACATCGCCCGGCTGCAATACATGACGCAGGAAGCTCTGCGCCACCAGATTTGCAGAATCCGTCGCTCCGGAAGTAAAGATGATCTCTCCCTGATCCTCTGCATGCAAAAAATCTTTTAGCTTATTCCGCACTGCTTCCATATGCATCGTGGACTGTTCACTTAAATAATGGATTCCACGATGCACATTCGCATTATACTTTGTGTAATGCTCCACAAAACAATCCAGCACCTGCTGCGGAAGCTGTGTCGTCGCCGCATTATCCAGATAGATCAGATCTTTTCCATGTATTTTTTCTTTTAGAATCGGAAAATCATCCCGAATTTCCTCCCATGTACGCATGTTTTCTCTCCTTTTTACTCACATGTACGCTCGGAATCTTTTAAATGAAGAATTCTGAGAGTACATTCATATTGTTCAAAACCACATATCTGGATTGACATCCAGTCTGTCAATAAACTCCTTTAACTCCGGTTTGTTATTCGCCTTACGCCAGATCAGCGCCACACCGCTTCTGGTATTTGCCACCGGTCGGAACTGTATCTCCCCAAAACTTGGATTTGCATATCCCCTGAAATTACGATCACACAAAAATATATCCTGCTCTGACATCAGGTTAAAAGGCAGTGATGTCGCATTATTTGTATATCGCACATAATCCGGTTCAAATCCTGCCTGATGGCACAGATCATCGATCATGCCATTATAACTTGGCGTATAAAGTGGTGAAATAGAAACAAATTTATATTTCGCCAAATCTTTTATTTCTATCAGTTCCTCCTTTGCCAACGGATTTTTGGACAGCATACCTACATTATGAGGACAGATATTGATCACGCAATAATCCAGTTCCTCCGTCTGCAGCTGTTCCACATCGTACAATACCGTATAACCCAGATCCAGATGTCCGGTCAGTACTTCTGATCGGATTGCCTCTACAGGATTGCTGTGAATACTCAGATACACATCCGGTTTGTGCCGCATAAAATTCCGGATCTGCGGCAGGGCAAATTTCTCCGGATCATGAGAATCCAGCATCCCGATGGACAGCATACTCTGATATCCACTCTGTAAAATCCGACATTCCTCCACAGAATGATCAAAATCTTCCAGCACTTGCTTCCACTTCTTATACAGATGTTTTCCTGCATCTGTCAGAATCAGCCGCTTGTGACTGCGGATAAAAAGCGTAAGTCCCAACGTCTGCTCTATTGAGATAATTGTCTTGCTAAGCGTCGACTGGGTCGTATACAACTGCTTCGCCGCACTGGTAAAACTGCCTTTCTCCGCCACTTTCAAAAAGTAATGGATCTGCAACATGTTGATTTTGGGATATTCTTTCGGCTCCATATGTTCCCTCCTTTATGATTGCAGAGATGCACAGAAAAATCTGTCATACATTGCATAACATGCATCTCGCAGCAAGAATGCCAAGAGCATTCTTGAATCATAGTAAAATTGTATGTTTTATTCCAGGCAAAGAAAAAAATGCCATATATGATTCCATTTTCGAATATATGTCGTTTTTTGATACATTTTATTGTTTCTTCTTCTTATCTATTCCATTTTCGAATGATATTAGCAGTTTTCTTCGCTTTTCTTTCCTATATTTTTCAATTAGCATCATTATAACATCAAAAAACGAAATGTAAAGGAGAAGAATCATGATTGAAAAAATTACTGATGTAAAACTGAATGTCCGTCCGGTATTTATCGGTCTTGTACACCAGTACTACTATGAAGGACCATGCCGTTTCGGAAAAGGCGAAGAGTTGGAGAAGGACTATGATGTATTTATGAACTCCGAGCTATACCGTCAGTTCCAGAAAGATGTTGCAGAAAATATGCCACTGGACGTAGTCAATATGATGGAGCCAATCTATGTAGAACGTGATGACTGGTTTTTAACAGACGAAGACATGTTCCGCACAATGGCAAAAGATATCGACCAGGTTGATTACTACCTGTTTTCCTTCGGTATCGGCCGCGGCGATATTTATCTTGAGTTTGCTCAGAGATATCACAAACCGCAGGGCGTTATGCCGGCTCAGTGCTGTGAGGCAACCGTAAATACTTCCGCTGTCCGTGCAAGAGGTCTGGAGGCTTATGCATACCGCAGCTGGGAAGAATTAGGAAGACATATGCGTGTATTAAGAGCGAGAAAAGCACTGGCAAGCACCCGTGTTATGGTTGTGACTCGTTTCAACTCCTCCCGCTCCTTCAGTTCTTCCGACAATCTGGTAGATCTGAATTATGTAACAGAAAAATTCGGCGTACAGTTCCGTTACCAGAACTTCCATGAATTAATGGATATGCTGACAGTCAGAGATCCGAAAACAAACCCGACACTTCCTGGACGTGAAGCATGCAATCTGACAGAGGAAGATATGAAAGAAGTAGAACGTCTGGCTGATGAGCTGATCGCCGGTGCCAAAGAGGTCCGCATGGAGCGTGGAATGCTTGAAAAATCCTTAAAAGGATATGTATTAGTTCAGAAACTGCTTGATCGCAACGGATGCAACGCATACACCATGCCATGTCCGGACTGCTGTTCCACAAGAAGATTAAATCATGATCAGCTTACTTTCTGTCTGACACATTCTCTGAACAACGAGAATCAGGTTCCTTCCTCCTGTGAGATGGATATCAACTCCGTACTGGCTATGGCAATCATGGAAAACCTGTCTGACAAAGCAGTTTACATGGGTAACTCTAACCCGGTACTGTACCGCGACGGCAAAATGGTTACTATGCAGGGATTCGGCCAGGATCAGCTGGCAGCTGCTACCGATGAGCGTGATGATCTGTATCTGGTATTCCACTCCACTCCAAATCGTAAACTGCACGGTTACAAAGAGGCATCTAAAGCAGAGTACAGCCTTGCTCCATTTGCAAACGACCAGGGATTCGGTGCAACCATCCGTTATGACTTTACACAGGATGCAGGTCAGGAAGTAACTCTGCTTCGTATCTCACCGGATGCGAAAAAACTGTTTACAGCAAAAGGAACCATTCTTGCAGGCTCCGGTGCAGAGCGCACAAACTGTGATGAAGGATTTTTCATGAAAATTGCAAACCAGGAAGACTTCTTCTACAAACATATTAATTTTGGTAATCACCTGGTTGTTACATACGGCGATTACATTAAGGAATTACAGCTTCTCGGTGAGAGCCTCGGACTGGAAGTTGTAACAGCCTAAATGCAGCACAACTCCATGTGCAATGGAAGCTTTCATCTCAGTCTGAGTTGAATATCTCAGCTTATGCTGACCAGAATCACGCACCAAGTCTCACATGCGTTCGATTTGAATTTATGATTATCTAACAGAAAGAGGAACGAGCAATGTCCATCATCAAGAAAAAGAGCGGGCTTCTCATGTATCAGAAAAAGTCTGCCGAATATATGGAAAAAATAAAAACCACGCCTTATCCGGACTGGAAATCTCTGCATCAGGATCTGTACGGATTTATCCTGAGCAAATATATACTGCTTGGTGATGTCACTGATATTTATGATCTGACAGAACTTGCTGAATTAAGTGTCGCAAAAACCATTCAGATGCCAAAAGAGGAACCACCTCCGCCATGAATAAAAAAGTACTGCTTCTCATGGCTCTGCAAAAAGGGCTGAATATAAAATTTTCAGCCCAAAACACTGCCAATCTGACAGATACTCGCCTCATTGCACAGGAAGTCTGGAAATTACTTAACTTATAAAAACCAAATAAATACCAAAACCATCATATCTTTTGAAACACAATGTGTCTCCACCAGAGGCAGATTGTGTTTCTTACGCTAAGGAAAAGTCTAGTATTTTACTGGGAGAAAGGTTGAAAAATGAAAAAAGGGAACAAAAACGAATTATTTAATTTTGGAAAAGGCTGGGGAACCATTATCTTCTGTCTGCTGATGTTCTGGTTTTATGCCGGTATGGTGAATGACAGTTCCAATGTTGTCGCTCCTGCAGTTGCAGAAAAACTTGGCATTCCTGCCGGTAATGTATTAAATATGGGTACCGTAGCTGCTATGGTCGGCGTAATCTTCTTCTTCGTCATGGGTGCGGTAAACCGTAAGATCGGACCGCGTTTGACAAGTTTTATCTGTCTGATCCTTGGTGGTGTCGGATATTTCGGCATGGGACATGCCAACAGTCTGGCTCAGTATGCCATCGGATTATGTATCTGTACCATCGGATGTATGAGTGCCGGTTATATTTCCGGCGGTGCTTTCGTGGCTCAGTGGTTTCCTAAGAAAAAAGGTATCGTTATGGGTTACACAACCATGGGCCACAACATGTCCACCGGCTTCTTTGTACCGCTGATCACCATGCTGGTTGCCAGAATGGGCGTTACAAATGCTGTTGTATTTCCGGTAATTTTAATCGTGATCCTTGCTTTTGTCGGACTTGCATTTATGAGAAATACTCCGCAGGAACGCGGCATTAACCCTGATAACGTATCTGATGAAGAATATCGAAATGAATACTTTAACGAAGAAATTGATGAAGATGGCGGCTGGACAGTAAAGAAATTATTCTCCAAGAAAACATTCTGGCTGGTTGCAGTTGCTTCCGGTGGATTCCAGTTTGTATCCACCATCATTATTACACAGCTTGTTGTTCGTAACCAGGAAGTAGGATTTACACAGGCTCAGGCACTTACTATTATGACAATCCTTGCCTTCGCCGGTATCGTCGGTTCCTGGATCATCGGTGCTATGGATCAGAAACTCGGCACAAAGAAAACCATGATTTTCTTTGGTATCTGGTATGCAGTTGCCCTGCTTCTGGAAGTCACCGAAAAACGTCCGCTGGTCATCGTTTTCCTGATCATGTTCGCACTGGCTCTGGGCGGTTCCGCAAACTTTACAACTTCCCTGCCTGCAGCTGTATTCGGACGTCATGGATTCAAAAAAGTAAACTCTGTACTTTTCCCGATTCAGGCGCTGGTATCTTCCTTCGGCTTCTGTGTAAATGGAAATGTATTAAATGCAACCGGAAACCTGCGAATGTCTTATGTCATTGCAGCCATTGCTTCTATCGTTGTCGTTATCATTGTACTTTTCATCAATGAGCATCAGTACAATCGCGATTTTATGACGGAATGCGAAGCAGAAGCATTTACAAAAGAATTGCAGAAATAAGCATCATTTGAATGCAGACCGCAAAGTGACTGCGTTTATAAGCAAACCGCAAAAACGGATTATGAATATCCGTTTAACACTTAGGATAGGTAATAAACAGTCAATGCCGAGGGCATTCTTGAACCCAGATCCGGCATTGTCAGAAAGAGAGTACAGTATGACAGAACAACGACTTTCCATCGCAGAAGAACAGGCAGAATTTATTAATGATTTTAACGAAATTGATGACTGGATGATGCAGTACAGCTGCCTATTGGAATTAACCGCAGACATGAAACCTGTGTCAGATGAAGAAAAAAATGAGCAGAATAAAATCTCCGGCTGTCAGGCTGATCTGTGGATCATTCTTTCCTTTGAAAACGGAATTGTTCACGTCCGTGCTGACAGTGATTCTCTGATCGTGAAAGGCATTGTCGCTGTCATTGCTGCTCTCTTTGACAAACGTACCCCGCAGGAAATCTGCGGGGCACATATTGATTTTCTTGAAAAAACTCCGTTAAAAGAACAGATCTCTACGGATCGTTTTCACGGAATGCAGACTGTGATCCGTAAAATCCAGGATTACAGTACTTCTCTGATACAAATGTAAACCATATATGCAGCATAGACAGCAAGCATACTCACACCACCTGCCCGTGTCAGAAGCTGCTTTTTCCATACAAGAGCCATAATATATACACTGACAATAACTAAAATCACAATGTCAATCAGATTGTTCATATTCATTGCAATCGGGCTGATGGCAGAAGCCAGACCACCTACCAGCAGAATATTGAAAATATTGGAACCAATGACATTTCCAAGCGCCATACCCGCCTGATTTTTTCTAGCTGCTACCACGGAGGTTACCAGCTCCGGTAAAGATGTTCCAATGGAACAGATAGTCAGCCCGATCAATGTCTCACTTAATCCAAATCCGCGGGCAATCGTTTCTGAGCAATTAACAACCATCTGACCTCCAATTACAATAGCAACCAGGCCGCCACCGATAAACACCAGACATTTCCAGATTGGCAGGTCCTTGATTTCTTCTGCTTCAACATCTTCTCCGGCCTGCATGGACTTCTTTGCAGAACGAACCATCCAGTACAGAAACAAGGCAAAAATCACAACCAGAATAATTCCATCCATATGTCCGACCATCATTCCTGCCAGTCCCATCACGCCAATAATCACTGCTACCAGTACAGAAAATGGGAATTCTTTCTTTAATGTCTCTTTCTTGATCACCAATGGCTGGAACAATGCACAGACACCACAAACCACAAGCAAGTTAAAAATATTGGAACCAATTACGTTACTGATAGCCATTCCGTTAATGCCCCGTAATGACGCTGAAATACTTACCGCACATTCCGGTGCACTGGTTCCCATCGCCACGATCGTCATTCCGATGATAAATACCGGAATATTAAACTTTTTTGCTACGGAGCCACTTCCTTCTACAAAGAAATCTGCCCCTTTAACCAGCAGTACAAATCCAATAATCACACCTATAATTGCCAAAATCATACTTTTCATCCTTTCTCAATACCATATTTTTTCTTTATTCACGAATATCACGCATTCCTGCTGCAAATTCATAAATACCCCGGCATTCTTGCTGCGAGATGCATGACATATTCTTCTGCTATTTCTATCCGAAAATCCCAAGATGTTCAATTAAAATTTTCACACCAATTCCAATCAGGATGATGCCCCCCAGAATCGTTGCCTTATCCTTGAATTTGCTTCCAAATACATTTCCAATCAGCACACCTGCAATGGTAAAACAAAAGGTAATGCATCCGATGATTGTTACAGATGTGATCAGTCTCACCTGCAGAAAAGCAAATGTGATACCGATTGCCAGTGCATCGATACTTGTGGCAATTGCCAGCAGGAAAATTTCTCTCAGATTGATCCGCACGCTGTCCTCCGGACAGACTTCTTCATTTTCTCCTTTTTCTTTAACCACATCCAGGATCATTTTTCCACCGATCAGTACAAGCAATATAAATGCGATCCAATGATCAATGGCTGTAATATAAGACTGGAACTGACTTCCAAGAAGCCATCCCAATGCCGGCATCAACGCCTGAAATCCTCCAAAAAATACTGCCAGCACAAACATATACTTTTTATCTACTTTTCGCATGCTCAAGCCTTTACAGACAGATACCGCAAAGGCATCCATGGAAAGTCCGACACCGATCAATGCCAGTTCCAAGTAACCCATAATTCAATTTCCTCCATAATGTATGATTTAACAGCTCGCATCAGGGAATATCATTGACAGGAACTCTGACACAATTTTCTCTCAAGCGAAAAAAGAGACCCAGGTATGCCATAGAATTAAATAATAATCCTTATTGACATACATGAGTCTCATTCATTAAGATTTGCCAGATTATCCTAAAAATGATAAACAGGTTGTTGACAAATCACACAATTCTTACTGTGCAAACTACTCCCTCACGAAGTTCTTTCAACTATATCGTAATGAGGAGGATTTGTCAATATTTTTAACTATTTCATCATACAAACTCATCATAAAATGACTTCAAAAATTGTCCCTCCGGACGGATTGGATCTGACGGTAATGCTGCCATCATGCACACGCACGATTTCACGAACGAGAGCAAGTCCAAGCCCTACACCACCAAGTTCCCGGCTTCTGGATTTATCTACACGAAAGAACGGTTCAAACACACGCTCCTTAAGTTCCTCCGGGATTCCGCTTCCTGTATCCTCCACGGCCAGATGCACATGGTTTTCCTCCTGATCTGCAGTTACGGTAACCTGACCACCGAAATGATTATACTTTATGGCATTCTCCACAAGATTGTATACCATCCTGTAAATAAGGATATCACTTCCTCGCAGCGTTATATCTTTACATTTTCCGATTAATTTTATATTTTTTTTCTGTGCGAGAGGTTCTAAATCTGCCAATACCTCATCTACAAGAGCATCCACTGCAATTACCTCATCCCGTCCCACAGTCTGAAGTTCACTCATGTCGAGAAGCGTCTTTACCATTTTATTGAGTCTGTCGTTCTGTTCGGTAATCATTTTTATTGTTTGCAAAGTATCTGCATCATTCCCCGGATGCTGGATGGAATTATATAAATCAAGCTGTACCTGCATCAGTGCTAATGGTGTTCTGAGTTCATGCGCTGCATTTGCAGTAAATTGTCTCTGTATTTCAAATGCATCTGAGAGACGCGTAAGCATCCTGTTGTATGAAATGCTAAGCTGGTTGAGTTCTTTCACTTTGTTTTCTTCTATTTGTGAATCTGCCAGATTCTGTGCCTCTACCTCCTCGATTTTATCAGAAAACTCCCGGATTGGTCTGAGTGCATGCCCGCTTATAAAATAGGTCACTACCCCACCCATAAGCGCCAGTACGGCTGAGATTATAAAACTGTTTCTTTTATAGTCTGCTTTATTATTGTACACCTGCAGGGAAAAGTCATTTGCAAACTCCTCCCACTTATCCTCAGGAATGCTGATATATATTTCATCCGAATCATCCACATTTACATCTTCCTGCGCATCAACAGCCTCTTGCAGAGAGTCAATATAATACACACCATTTTTATAGACAAGCATCGTCAGGCAGCCACATATGACTGCAATATATAGTGTAATGATACAGGTCAGTCTCCACTGCAGCGACATTTTTTTCATCGTTCGAACTCCTCTCGTATTTTGTATCCTTCCCCCACTTTGTTCAAAATCGGGTCATATTCCAGCACAGCCTTAAGCTTTCTTCTAAGCGAAGACATATGCACCCGGATGGATCCACTAAAACTGTCTACGGTTGCATCCCAGACATGCTCGATCAGTTCCTCCTGGCTTACCGGTCTGCCCAGATTCAGAAGCAAATATTCCAAAATACCACTTTCTTTTCTTGTCAGAGAGACCGCTTGCCCTTTTGCATATGCCTCACGTTTTACCGTGTCGAACCTTATCTCGCCACTTTCCAGACATACATTCTTCTGCACAAATTTTCTTCTTGTCAGGCTTCTGATGCGTGCCTCAAGTTCCTGTAAGTGGAACGGTTTTTCCATATAATCATTTGCTCCTGCATCCAGTCCTTCCACTTTATCTGCGATCTGTCCTCTTGCTGATAATATGAGAACCTTTGTCTCCTCATTTCTCTGTCTGAGTTCCTTTAGGATCTCCATCCCATCCATCCCGGGCAGATTCAGATCCAGAACGATCAGATCATAATTCTCCGCCAGAATACATTCAAAAGCATCTTCCCCATCATAGCAGGTATCCACTTCATACCCGGCAGCATACAGGCTTTTTGCAACCGTATCACATATTTGTTTTTCATCTTCAACTATTAATAATCTCAAAATATTTTCACCTATTTCTTAACAAAAATTTTACAACAGCTATTGTATAATATCAAAGTCAGCTGGTCAATAAATACAACGAACAAAGGAGCAACAATATCTTGAAGATCAAAAAAATAAGTCAGGCATTTGTGCTCATCGCAGGGATCACTATGGTGAGCTATGGTGCGATCCGCGGGGAAGCGGCTGTCGTGCTTGGAAAAGCAATAAAATTATGTCTGGAGTGTGTCGGAATTGGATAAGAAAAATAAGAAAAAGAAATCACGATCAAAAAAAACAGCCGGAATACGTGGATGGATACAGGCAGCCGCCACGCTGCTCACCAATATCCACATCCCCAATTTATTTAAAGGTAAAATATATCAGGGGAACGCAAAAGCAGTATGTGTACCGGGATTAAACTGTTATTCCTGTCCCGCTGCAACGGGAGCATGTCCGATCGGTGCCTTTCAGGCGGTCGTCGGATCATCCAGATTTAAATTTTCCTACTACATCACCGGTTTTTTTATTTTACTCGGTGTAACACTTGGAAGATTTATATGTGGTTTTTTGTGTCCCTTTGGATGGTTTCAGGATTTACTTCATAAAATCCCCGGGAAAAAGTTTTCAACAGCCCGATTGAAACCACTCAGATACCTGAAATACATCATCCTTATTGTTTTCGTTATCCTTCTGCCGATGCTTATAACGAACTCAATCGGAATGGGCGATCCGTTCTTCTGTAAATACATTTGTCCGCAAGGTGTTTTAGAAGGGGCTATCCCTCTTTCACTTGGAAACGCTGCGATACGATCTGCACTGGGAACTCTTTTTTCCTTTAAATGCCTTATTTTAATTACGGTTGTTGTGTTAAGTATTTTGTTTTACAGACCCTTCTGTAAATGGATCTGTCCTCTTGGCGCAATCTACTCATTATTTAATAAGATAAGCTTTCTCACGATCAAAGTTGAGGACAGCAAATGTGTCGGATGTAATCAATGTGTAACCGCATGTAAAATGGATGTGGATATATGTAAGACGCCAGACCATCCGGAATGCATACGATGCGGAGCCTGCATAAAGGCTTGTCCGAAAGATGCCATCCATTATCAGTTTATGGGAAAACCCTGTCAGAAAAGAAAGAGCAACAACCGGTAACTATTTATTCTTTGCAGAATTACTGCACATCATATAATTACGAAAAGGAGCAATTACTCATGAAAACAAAAAGATCTTTATTACTTATTTTTACACTCTGCGCAGCATTATCGCTTACTGCATGTAACGGAAAACAACCTGCAAACACGGAAAAACCGCAGGATACACAGACAGAATCCAGCGCAGCCTCTTCTGATGATTCCAGTTCTGAACTGGATGATTTATATCAGCAGGAAAACCAGCTCTTTGCAGATCATAAAGATGTATGGGACAAGGCATTTGGCATGATGAACAAAAGTACTGCTGACCCAAGCGGAAATTATGCCGATTATCTGGCAGGCACTGTGGAATCAAACAAAGACTCCTTCACAGAGGATGAACTGAAAATACTTAATGATGATATTGAAACAATCAGAGAAATTGAAGAAAAAATTACTGCAATCGAAAAGAAAAATGCTGCATCCGACAGTAACAGCCAGAAAAATAATTCCGACGATGTATCGCCTTTCAAAGATTTTTCCGCAAAGGATTTCGATGGCAATTCTGTTGACGAAAGCCTGTTTTCCAAAAATGCCGTAACTGTTGTTAATTTCTGGTTTACCGGATGCAAACCTTGTGTTGCAGAATTATCGAAACTGAATGAACTGAACGATGCCATCAAAGCATCTGGTGGTGAAGTAGTAGGAATCAACACAGAAACCTTCGATGGAAATGAAACTGCTATAAAAGAAGCTGCAGATATTCTGAAAAGCCAGGGTGCCAAATATCGCAACCTTTCCGTTGATTCTACTTCCGATGCAGGTAAATACGCCTCCAACATTATGGCATTTCCTACAACAATCCTGGTCGACAGAAATGGCAATATTGTAGGCGATCCTATGCTTGGTGGAATTGATAATCAGGAAAACTATGATGCTTTGATGAAACAGATTCAGTCTGTCATTGATGCAGATAACGTGAATAAATAATTCTATTCTCAGAAATGTAGCGTATTATAATCTTAAAAGAAGCTGTCTCTCATACGAAAGACAGCTTCTCTTATTTTTCTATATTTTGATTATAAAATGATGTTGGGAGCAAAAAATGCCATACGAATTGTTCCGTACTTCGTACTCCCACAATTCTATCATAAAATATCAATATACTCCCCTGCAAGCGCTTTATTCATACTGCGCACTGCACAGAATTTACCACACATACTACATGTGTCACTGTGATCTTCTTCCGGACTTCTGCTGTCGCGGATGGCTTTTGCAGTCTCCGGATCCAGTGCACATGCATACTGGGCATCCCAGTCAAGTTTCTGACGGGCCTCTGCCATCTTGTCATCAATATCACGTGCTCCAGGAACGCCTTTTGCAATATCTGCTGCATGGGCTGCAATTTTAGATGCGATAATTCCCTGTTTTACATCTTCCACATTCGGAAGTGCCAGATGCTCTGCCGGTGTGACATAACAAAGAAATGCTGCTCCACTCATTGCTGCAACTGCTCCACCGATGGCACTTGTAATATGGTCATATCCCGGTGCGATATCTGTTACGATCGGTCCCAGTACATAGAACGGTGCGCCCATGCAGATACTCTGCTGTACTTTCATATTTGCAGCTACCTGATCAAGCGGCACGTGACCCGGACCTTCTACCATAACCTGTACGTTGTGATCCCATGCTCTCTTGGTCAGCTCTCCAAGTCTTACCAGCTCTTCAATCTGACATACATCTGTGGCATCTGCCAGACAACCCGGTCTGCAGGCATCACCTAATGAAATGGTCACATCATATTCTTCACAGATATCGAGAATCTCGTCGTAGTACTCGTAGAAAGGATTTTCCTCTCCGGTCATGCTCATCCATGCAAATACCAGACTTCCGCCACGGCTTACGATATTCATTTTACGTTTGTGTTTCTTAATCTGTTCAATGGTCTTTCTTGTGATTCCACAGTGGAGTGTGACAAAATCCACTCCGTCTTCGGCATGCATCCGAATTACATCAATGAAATCTCTGGCTGTTAATGTTGCCAGATCTCTCTGATAGTGGATGACGCTGTCATAAACCGGAACCGTACCGATCATCGCCGGACATTCGCTCGTCAGCTTTCTGCGGAATGGCTGTGTGTTTCCATGACTGGAGAGGTCCATAATGGCCTCTGCTCCCAGATTTACCGCACTCATAACCTTCTGCATCTCAATATCATAATCCTTGCAGTCTCTGGATACGCCCAGATTTACATTGATCTTGGTACGCAGCATGCTGCCGACTCCCTCCGGATTCAAGCAGGTATGATTCCTGTTTGCGCAGATGGCTACTTTACCCTCTGCTACCAGCTTCATCAGCGCCTCGGACGTCATGTGTTCTTTCTTCGCAACCGCCTCAATTTCCGGTGTTACGATTCCTTTTCTTGCTGCGTCCATCTGTGTTGTGTAATTTCTCATTTTTTCTCCTTCTTTCATGAATGACTGTTTATGCCCACAACATTTTTCTTATGCGACAAAAGGTGGTGCCCCCAATTTGCCGCCATGCATTACCTACTAATACATCATGATTTTTTCAAAACCGATGTACGTTCCGGCCGTATCTGACTGATCACGCCGCCTTTTTGCAGCGCGCCTACCAGAAAATAAGCCAGAATACTTCCTACGACTGTGGAAACAAGAAATGGCACAATGTATACAAACAATCCACCCGGATTCAGTCCCATCAGCAGTTTTGCAACCGGATAAGCTGCAAGTCCGCCAAGAATTCCTGTTCCGGACGCTTCTGCGATGCAGGTCAGCCACAGTTTTCTGCAGACCATATAAACCAGGCCGCAGCACAATGCACCGATCATACTTCCCGGAAATGCCATCAGGCTTCCCAGTCCCAGAAGATTACGGATCAGACTTGCACAAAATGCAATTCCAACACCCCATCCCGGTCCAAGTACAACAGCAGCCAGGATATTTACCATATGTTGCACCGGTGCGCATTTACTGCCAAAAACCGGAAAGCTCAGTAAGCTTCCAACGACAGCAACTGCCGTCAGTACTCCTGCCAACGCAAGTTTTTTCACTGTGTCATTCTGTTTCATTTTCTCTCAACCTCCTTTTTTCGTATGTGCTTTCTGAAATTCCTGTTATCATGAAATTTCTGAAATGTTGATAGCTTTGCCGGCAATGCCACAGGTCACAATCGTGATCACCATGTCCGGCAATGTATTTCCAACTGGCAGGTCTACACGCATGAGCAAACGGTAAAGCATAAAACCGATCACCCAGATAATGAGATTTCGCCAGTTAAAAGCATAGTTATTCTTTTCCCGTAAATTCATTGGCAATGGCAAATCCATGATCCATCGGACCACTGCCTGCTCCCAGATCCAGCATGGCTGCCAGTGCGCCGGATATATAGGCTTTCGCACGTTCTACTGCGGGCTGCAGGTCATAGCCTTTTGCAAGATTTGAAGCAATCGCAGAAGATAAGGTGCAGCCTGTTCCGTGCGTATTCGGATTATCAATCCGTTTTCCCTCAAACCAGCGAGATTCACCATCTGCAAAAAGCAGATCATTGGCATCATTCAGCTGATGACCGCCTTTGCAGAGTACCGCACAGTCATATGTTTCTGAAATCAGTTCTGCTGCACGAATCATATCCTCTGCGCTTTTAATCTCCATTCCGGTCAGCACCTCTGCCTCCGGAATGTTGGGTGTCAGTACCGTTGCCAGCGGAAATAATTTTTCTTTCAATGTATCAATGGCATCTTCACTGATGAGCCGTGCGCCGCTGGTGGCAACCATTACCGGATCTACAACGATATTTTTTGCCTGATACTGTGCTAATTTTTCCGCGATCACACTGATCAGTTCTTTTTCGGAAACCATTCCGATCTTGACTGCATCCGGAAAAATATCGGTAAAAATACTGTCCAGTTCCTGTCCTAAAAATTCTGGGGTTGCATTTAAAATTGCTGTGACGCCGGTGGTATTCTGAGCCGTCAGAGCTGTAATCGCACTCATGGCATATACGCCATTTGCCATCATTGTCTTGATATCAGCCTGGATACCGGCGCCTCCGCAGGAGTCACTTCCCGCGATCGTTACAGCTGTTCTCATAATTAGAATCTCCTCACATTTGTTCCTTACTTTTTTCTGTATTTTTGAATTGGATTATTTTTTATTCCAATTCGAACTTGAGCTGGTTTAATTCACTCAGACTTTTCAGATAAATCTCACCTGTCTGGCGAACGCCTTCCTGATCTGTCTCTCCATCCGCATCATAGACTCCAATCGCATGAAAACCGGCATTTTTTGCAGTTTTCAAAGCATAGAGAGAGTCTTCAAAAACCAATGTCTCCGAAGGTTTTGTGTCAAGGCTTTCTGCTGCCAGTTGGTAAATCAGGGGCGAATGCTTGCTTTCCCCCACTTCCCCGGTAGTAAAAATCTGCTGCAGATAATCATACAATCCATTTCGTCGCAATGCCTTCGTCACATGTTCTCTCGGACTGGAAGTGGCTGCCACCATTTTCACATTTTTACCCTGTAAAAGCTGTAGCAATTCTTTTGCGCCTTCTTTTGCTTTCACTTCCAAAAAATAAAAATCCTGAATCATCTGCTCGATTCCTGCCAGAATTTCCTGCGGCGTATCCGGTAAAGCATAATGCCCTTTCAGGTAATCTGCCCCCTGTTCCATACTCATGGAAAATAAAATCTGGCTCAGTCCCGGTTCCGGTTCGATGCCTCTGCCTTGCAGATATCTGGCTCCCAGATCATTCCAAACCGCCATGGAATCCAGTAAAACGCCGTCCAGATCAAAGATTGCTCCCCGGATCATGCTTTCACAATCTCTGCAGTTGCTCTTTTCAGATTCTCTGCAGCCAGTTTGATATCCGGCTGTGCATAAATGGCACTGATCACGGCAATCCCGCAGATTCCATTTCCTGCCAGAGAAGATACGTTTTCCTGCGTGATACCACCGATGGCGATCACCGGGATCGATACTGCCTCGCAGATTGCTTTCAGGGTCTCATGTGGCACTTCGGTCGCATCATCCTTGGAACCAGTCGGAAATACTGCTCCTACTCCTAAATAATCTGCACCGTGTTTTTCTGCCAGAATCGCCTGTTCCATGGTTTGTGCGGATACGCCGATGATCTTGTCCGGACCTAATTTTGCACGGACATCCCCGGCTTCCATGTCACTCTGTCCCACATGGACACCATCTGCATCCATGGCCAGTGCAATATCTACATTGTCATTGATGATGAACGGCACATTGTATTCTCTGCAAAGTACCTGCAGGTCTTTTGCTTCGTCCATAAAATGTGCCACGTCCAGATGTTTTTCCCGCAGCTGGACAAAGGTTACACCGCCATCCAGACTTTCTTTTACCACTTCATGTAAGGTTCTTCCGTTTAACCAGTGCCTGTCTGTCACTGCATATAAAAGCAACTGATCTTTTGTCAGTGTATGTCTATCGAATTTCATATTTTGCCCCCTGATTCAATGTCTCTGCATCCATATTGTAAATCGCATCGATGATACGATTACGGTAAGTAGAATTGCCATCGCCTTCCTGCATACGGCTCCATCCAATCTCACCGGCCAGCCCCATGACGCAGACGGCTGCCGCAGCGGCCTCCAGTTTGTTGTCCGGATTTGCTGTAATATAAGCAGTCATCACACCGGATAACTGACAGCCAGTTCCTGTAATCTTGCCCATCTCCGGTCTGCCATTGCGAATGACATAGCAACGTTCGCCGTCACTCACCAGATCGATTGCCCCGGTAATGGCAACGATAGAACCACTCTGCTTTGCAAAATCTTTCACAAAGGAAACTGCCTGATCTAAAGACTCCTCTGTCACTGCATCTGCCACATCCGCATCCACACCTTTTGTCGTTCCACTGCCGGATGCCAGTGTCTTGATCTCGGAAATATTTCCACGGATCACAGTTGGCTGCAGTTTTTCCATCAGTTCAATCGCTGTATTGGTACGAAGACCAGATGCTCCCGCTCCTACAGGGTCAAGTAAAACCGGATGTCCCAGCTCTTTTGCACGTTTTCCGGCAAGCAGCATTCCACTGATAGTCCGTTTATTTAACGTACCGATATTGATATTCAGTCCCCCGCAAATGGTTGTGATATCTTCCACTTCCTCTGCCTCATCTGCCATGATCGGACTTCCGCCGCAGGCCAGCAACACATTTGCCACATCATTGACCGTGACATAATTTGTGATATTGTGCACCAGCGGCACCTGTGTTCTTACATTTTCCAGACATGTTACTAACATATATTTCCTCCTGCCTTTTCACATAAAACAAGCGGATACACCAAAATCGGTATATCCGCTTCATAAACAATACAAAAATACTGCACTCGCTATATTCCTACGTTGGCATTATCCAAATCAGGTTACGGGTCCAGACCACCAAGTCTGCTCTCAGCCTGCTGACGGCAAGCTCCCCTTTTCAGTTTTATTAATTGTCACAGATTATAGCACTCTGTTTTTTATTTTTCAATAGTTACCAGTCTTTTTTTTGAAGTTCTTCTGAAAAACCATCTCCAGTAATTATTGTTCACAGAATGCTCTATATGCATCTTCTGTTGTGCTCTTTACTGTTTCTTTTTTCTGATATGAATCTCCGGAATTGCCACAGATTCATATGTAATCGACTCTTTTTCCTCGTGATCTTCCTCTTCCACTTCCGGCTCTGTATGTACTTCCGGAACGGCAAGATTTTCATATTTCACATCATAAGCGTCATGTGTTGTTTTCTTATCGTTCTGTTGTTTTTTCTTTTTCCAAAACATAGAGTACCCTCCAGATTATAAAATGTGCTCTGCCATATTACTATATACATGTCTGAAAAACAACCACCTCAAACATATCTTTTTTACTATTATAGCAGATTTATGAAAAATGTAATAATCAAACTGTTCAAAAAGTCTGCAAAAAGACTTCCGATCAGCGGTATAATCAGATACGCTTTGACGGAAGGTGCATAACGGTCACAGATTGCCTGCATATTAGCCATGGCATTCGGTGTCGCACCCATACCAAATCCACAGGTTCCTGCTACCAGTACAGCTGCATCGTAATCCCGTCCCATAACGTTGAATACGATAAAACGCGCAAATACAAACATTAACAGTACCTGTACCGATAACAGGATGACCAGCGGCAATGCCAGTGCTGCCAGCTGCCACAGTTTCAATGTGATCATGGCAATTCCAAGGAACAAGGACAGACAGATACCACCGATATCGTTGATCTCACCCATGTAGATAGTGAATTTTCCGGAATATTCACCGATATTTCTAAAGAGCGCTGCTGCAATCATTGCTCCGATATAAATCGGGAATGTCATACCTGTTTTGGTCAGAAGCCAGGAGAAAATCGTACCAAGACCGATTGCAAGGATCAACTGAAACACTGCTGCTGCATACATGGATGTATGACGCGCATGTTTTTTCTCATCTTCTACCAGAATACTGTCATCTTCTGTCACTGCAGTCGTGATCAGATTTTTCTTTTCCACCAGTGATTTGCCAATCGGTCCGCCGATCAGACTTCCTGTGATCAGACCAAAAGTAGCCGCTGCTGTACACAGTGTGGTTGCACCGGATACGTTAAAGTCTTCCAGTACCGGTCCGAAAGCGCCTGCGGTACCATGTCCGCCGACCATCGGGATAGAACCGGTACACAGACCGATCAGTGGATCCAGATTCAGCACTTTAGACATTCCAACAGCCAGGAAGTTCTGACAAAGGATCAGTCCTATAACCAGTCCAAGGAAAACCACCAGGGACTTTCCACCGCTTTTTAATACTTTCAGGTTTGCCTGAAATCCTACAGATGTAAAGAAAAATACCATGCAGACTTCACGCAATGTGTCATCAAAGGAAACTTCTGCAATTCCGGTTGCATACAATACGCAGGTGAGAATGGCAAAAAGCAGACCACCTACTACCGGAGCCGGAATACAGAATTTTTCCAGAAAATTAATTTTTTTCTTTAAAAATTTACCCAGTAACAGAACAAGGACCGCAATGGCCAGTGTCTGATACATATCTAAATGTAGTTCCATAAACATCCTTTCAAACTTGTCAACAAGTTACTCTTTTTTACAACTGCCTTTATTTACTGATTCACCGTAATTCCATGTTTTTCGTAATAAGCAGCCGCTCCGTCATGGAATGGAATTGATACATGCTCTGTGGCACTTTCTTCGTCCAGCTGCAAATCCAACGGAAGTGAATACTGAATATCCTGCTCATGGCTGAATAATTCTTCCGTCAGATGCTCCACCGTTTTCTCATCCAGTTCATCACTTGCTAAAAGCAGAGACTGTACGCCAACGGTTTTTGCCTCTTCTGACTGACCGCTGTATGTATACACCGGAATTGTGTATGGTGTATAGAAATCATAGGTTGCCATCAGTTTTTCAATATGTGTGTCGTCAATGGAAAGCAGACGGATGCCACACTGACGGGTCAGTTCCTCAATAACGGTGGTCTGTACACCTGCGGTACAGAACATGGCATCAATTTTCTCAGAAGCAAGTGCCTCTGCGGCCTGTGTATAATCCAGATTTTCACATTCCACCAGTTCATCCGAGAGACCATACACCTGCAAAATCTGCATTGCGTTACGCTCTGTTCCGGATTCTTCTTCACCAATGCTTATTTTTTTGCCTAACAGATCATCCACACTGTGGATATCGGAATCTGCCCGGACAACAATCTGGCAGGCCTCTGTGTACAGCGCTGCAACGGCACTGTAGCCATGTAAAGGTTTTTTATCAAAGTCTCCGGTTCCGTGATACGCATCATCGGTCAGATCTGCCTGCGCAATCGCCATCTGGATGTATCCATCTGAAAGCAGACGGATATTCGCTGCTGAACCCGCTGTGGAGCGCACCGAAAATTGCATATTCTCATCGTCCTGGCTGACAACCTGTGTATAGGCATTCGCAAATTCAGAATACATACCGCCGACTGCGGCAGAGCCAAAACGAATGGATGTGGTCGATGAACCACAACCCACTGCAAAAATCAGAGAGAGACTGAGCAGAAGTGTTACTAATTTTTTCATAAATTTTCTCCTCATCTTGTCATATTTCACTTTTCAAAATCTTTTTCTGAAATTCAAAAAGGGATTCCTCATACACATATAGCTCTATTTCCTGTGTACTTCCGAAAACTTTTTTGAATAAAACATCTACTTATTATGGGACAGAAAATTCATCCAATTTCTGTCACTGTAAAAATTCACAGAAAGCAGAGCAAACGCCATTGTTCGCTCTGCTACTCTGTATTCAGGCTTTCAAAAAACGGATTTTACTACTTTCATCTATAGGATGATTTTTTGTAAATATCGGTTCTGATACCCGTTTCATTTTCTTTTACTCAAAAATAATTTTGCGGTAGTTCTTTTTACCACGACGTAATACAAAATCTTCTTTGCTGATGTCTTCCGGTTTGTAAGAAGCCTCGATGGACGCTACTTTTTCACCGTTGACAGCAACACCGCCCTGCTGTACGGCACGACGTGCCTCGGAACGGGATGCACATAATCCGGATGCAACCAGAAGTCCCATAATGTCGATCTCGCCATCACGCAGGTTTTCTTCTGTGATCGTTGCTGTCGGCATGTTTGCAGCATTTCCGCCGGAGAACAGTGCACGGGCACTTTCCTGTGCTTTGGTTGCTTCTTCTTCGCCGTGAACCAGTTTTGTCAGCTCAAACGCAAGGATTTCTTTTGCTGTATTTAACTGGCTTCCTTCCCAGTGATCCATCTCATCGATCTGCTCTAATGGAAGGAAAGTCAGCATACGCAGGCATTTCAGTACATCTGCATCGCCAACGTTTCTCCAGTACTGATAGAACTCAAACGGAGATGTCTTCTCCGGATCAAGCCATACCGCGCCGGACTGTGTCTTACCCATCTTTTTACCTTCGGAATTCAGAAGCAGGGTGATGGTCATAGCGCATGCGTTTTTGCCAAGTTTACGACGGATCAGCTCTGTACCACCAAGCATGTTGGACCACTGATCGTCTCCACCAAACTGCATGTTACATCCGTATCTCTGATATAACTCATAGAAGTCATAGCTCTGCATGATCATGTAGTTGAACTCCAGGAAGCTTAATCCACGCTCCATACGCTGTTTGTAGCACTCTGCAGTCAGCATACGGTTTACAGAGAAATGCGGTCCGATATCACGCAGTACTTCTACATAATTTAAGTCAAGCAGCCAGTCTGCATTGTTTACCATTAATGCTTTTCCATCGGAAAAATCGATGAAACGGGACATCTGTTTTTTGAAACACTCGCAGTTGTGATTGATGGTCTCTTTTGTCATCATCTGACGCATGTCAGTACGTCCGGACGGATCACCGATCATTGCTGTACCACCACCGATCAGAGCGATCGGTTTGTTGCCTGCCATCTGCAGTCTCTTCATCAGACACAGTGCCATGAAGTGGCCTACATGAAGGCTGTCTGCTGTCGGATCAAAGCCAATGTAAAATGTTGCTTTTCCGTTATTGATTAATTCTTTGATTTCTTCTTCATCTGTAACCTGGGCAATCAGACCACGGGCTACTAACTCGTCATAAACTGTCATAATCTTCTCTCCTTTTAAAACCTTTTCCGGTTATTTTTTGTAATTTGATGATAAAAAAACCGCCCTTATGAAAAATTCATAAGGACGGGATATAATCTCGTGTTACCACCTTAATTCACAGACTGCTCACACAATCTGCCTCTGTAAGTATCTGACAATACTCCTGCAATATAACGGTTGCCTCCCGGCGCAGCCTACTGTTTCCATCAGGCAGTTTCCCTGTAAAAAAATGTATCATCAAACGGATATATCTGACCCCTTCTGGTTGTAACATTTCATCAGGTATCTGATTTTTAAAAGTTCAGTGCGCAGCTTGTGAATGTATTCAGTATCAGTTTTCCATGCGCCTCTCATCACCCGGCAACTCTCTGTATGTTCCGCTCATACCTACTTGTTTCAGTCATTGCTGTTTTTTGTGTAATTGTTTTTTACATGCTAACTATTATAAAAGTTGCGTTTGGAAATGTCAACGGATTTTTTCCACCTTCCCGAAACGGATAAAAACCCCAGAGCTGCAACTCTGGGGTTTTGTTGTCGCATCTGAGTGGATACGAACCATATCATTTTTGCCTATCGGCATTATAACATATGCACTTTCTAAATGCAATATGCACATTTTTACAACAGCATAATTAACGTTCCTGCCACAATCAGACACAGTCCAACTGCTGCTTTTTTCGTCAGATGTTCTTTGAATACAATATAGGAAAACGCGATAGACACCAGAATACTCAATTTGTCAATCGGTACAACCACACTCGCCATGCCATCATGCAAGGCCCGATAATAACACAACCATGATCCTCCGGTGGCCAGACCGGACAAACAGATGAAACCAAGTTCGTTTTTCGGTATTTCCCGAATCGTGTGCTGTTTACCTTTCACAAATACAACAACCCAGGCCATCACAAGTACCACGCAGGTTCTGATTGCTGTTCCCAGATTGGATTCCACACCTTCAATGCCGACTTTTCCAAGAATTGCTGTCAGACTGGCAAATACCGTTGACAACAGCGCATAAATCAGCCAGGAACGTCCTTTTGGTTTCTCCGTTTCACCCGCTGTCTCTTTTTTCTGAATCATCATAAACGTGCCGACGCCAATCAGCACAACTGCACAACCTTTCACCGGTGTGATTGGTTCACCCAGAAAAATAAAAGCCAGTATAATCGTCAGAATCGTACTTGATTTATCGATAGGCACGACCTTATTGACATCGCCCATCTGTAACGCTTTAAAATAACATAACCATGATGCTCCAGTCGCAATGCCTGACAGGATCAGAAAAATCCATGTCTTGCTGCTCAGATCACCGATGGTTCCAATCGATCCGGTAAGCAGTACCATGATCCATGAAAAAATCAATACTACAATAGTTCGAATAGCCGTCGCCGCATCCGAATCCGTCTTTCTGATTCCGCATTTTGCAAGAATCGATGTCAGTCCTGCAAATATCGCAGAACCAAATGCAAATAAAATCCACATAACTTCATCCCAGCTTTCTGTATTAATGCAGATACTCTGCTATTATACACCTGAATGAGTTATGTGGATTGTAAAATTTATTTTACTTTATATCAGTCACGGTAAACACCATATCGTCAATCATTACAGCTTCTACCTGTTCCAGATCCAGAATATGATTAAATCCAATCCACAAACTATTATCTTTTCCATATTCACTGTAAAATTCATTTTTCACCTGCTGCGATTTACTCTCCAGTATATACGTGCTGCCATCTTTCATCCGTACAGAAATTTCATCGTATTCCGCTTCTGTGGCTGCTTCCCCCTGATTTTTAATCACCATATCATAACTGGTTAATGCAACCTGCGGTTTGCCATTCTCATTGTTCCAGGTCAAAGACGGAATACTCTTACTTTCCGGTATCGTAATGTTTACCAGTTCCGTTTTACATTCTTTATTACTGTCTAATTCTGTAAAAATCAGTTTTAATGGCATATCTGTCTGCTTGGCGTCCATTACATTGAATACCATGTAAAATACCTGCGTGTCGTCATTGCTTGCTTCCAAATAAATTCGTCTTTTCTGCTGCAAAGACTGCACTTCCCGAAATACTCAACGCGATAACCAATGCTGCCACTGCCTTCGTCGGTTTATATGTTCTCTTCTTCATTCTTTTTTCTCCCTTCTCCTGTCGGTCTGCCCGTTTCAGAATATTCTGATTCAGCCAGAAGTCCGCTCCTTCTTCCGTTTCATCTCAGTCTGAGTTGAGACTCCCACTTCTGCAAGTGGTGAGTAGTAACAAG
>CABRZK010000002.1 GCA_902475415.1 uncultured Eubacterium sp. | reverse complement strand
TACCATTGACGATCTTCCACCAGCCGTTTTCATTCTTTGCTACTGTGTTTGCAGAGAAATCAACTTTACCGCCACGGATCAGCCACCAGCCATTCTGGTTCTTAGCTACTGTATTTGCAGAGAAGTCTACTTTACCATTCTTTACATACCACCAGCCGTTGACATTCTTAGCTACTGTAGTTACATCTGTAGCAATCTTGCCATCTTTGTAGTAGTACCAGCCGCCATCTGCAGCTTTCTGGTTTGCAAGACCATCCGGGATTGCCGGTGTCTCTGGAGTAGACGGTGTATCGTCTTTCTGATCAGATACTGTTACGTTTTCGTATGTATTGCCTGCTTTCAGCTCGATTGCATTGCCATCAGCATCTTTTGCAGAACCATACTCTACGGTTGCATCGTCAGCGATTGTCAGTTTTGTGATAATAGATGTACCATCTGCTACCCATGTACCGTCAACGTTTACGATGACATCGTTTCCACCATTGTAATATGGTGTGTTCATTACATGACCGATCTGGTTGTAATCTGCTTCTTTAATAGATGTGTTCTGAGTCTTTCCACCATCTGTTGTATGTTTGATGGTTGTAGAACTGATCGCACCTTTGACAGAAGCACCATCTTTGATATTTACAGTCAGTTTGTTAGCTGCTCCGTAGTAACCGGATCCATTGTAGATATTTCCTTCGAGGTCTTTATCTTCAATGTTCAGTACAGAAGTATTTGTTTTGTCAGATGTATTTGCTGTGGACAGCCATCCTTCAGCCTCTGAGTACTCAGCGTCGCTGAATACAGGTCCAGCGTAACCAGCCGGGAAGGAGATTCCTTTTGCAGCTGCATCTTCATTATCAATGATCTGGTAAACAACACCGTTCTCTGTTCCATTCAGTTTGTTCTCAGCTTTTGCGTTTGCATCTGTTGCTGCTTTTACAGTAACATCTTTGCCAAGGTTTACTGTGGAATCTGCACTCTTAACAAGGAATGCAGCAGATTTTGTGTTCATTGTTGTAGCATCTTCTACATTGACCGTAGCCTGTCCCCAGATATCTACACCGAAGTTCTCGGAGTTGATCTCTGTCTCTCTGGTCTCGTATGCTTTTACTTTGTTATAACCTTTTACTTCGGTCATTTCATTGTTGTACCATACGGCTTTATTTGTAGAGATTGTCTCACCTTTCTTGGTTGCTGCCATTGTGATGTTGTTGTTATCACCATTAGCTGCGATGGTCAGGTAAGTCGGTACGTTAAATGTAGATCCCAGGAAGTACTCCTGTGCATTACCGATTGCATATGTACCATAGCCACTACCTTTCTGGTTCATATCAACGGTAGTATTGATTGTATACAGGTTCGGGTTGCTTCCGGAGTCTGTGGATAATGCGCCCCAGCTCTCAGCATATACGTTTGCATCCTGGATAACCATGGATGATCCTTTACCAAGCATATTGGTTGTACGTGCATTTCCTACAACACCGAGTACCCATGGCGGAGATACCATTTTTACTGTATCCGCTGTATTTAAGAATCCATCGTAGAGTGTACCGCCATTAGCAGCCAGTTCTACAGTATCATCGTTTCTGTCACCTTTGATGTATACATCACCACCGTTGTCAACTTCAACAGCCGGTTTTGCCACACCATAAGTTGTGATAGATCCACCTTTGGAAAGGTCGATATTTGTCTTGTATGTTGCATTGGTCTCTGTGGTTCCGCCCATCTGTCCGTCAGCATCTGCGCTTCCGTTTGTTGTGATAGTATCACCGTAAACAGTTACAGCTGTACCATAGCCAACGAAATCGTTAACATCTGCGTTACCGTCAGAGTTATCTTTTCCATCCGCATTACCTGCCACGATAACCGGGTTGTCCAGTGTTGCATTTGATTGGTTTACAACTACCGGATTGAAGCTCTTGGATGTAGATGTCAGTACAAGATCTGTCAGTGTGTTGCCTGTTAATTTAGCACCAAGGTTTTCTGCACCAATTGCAAGGTCAGACTCTTCACCGATCTGTACACCGGTACGATAATCTGTGTATGTGTAATTGCTGTTCCATACAGAACCGTAACCATCTTTATGAGATACTGTGTAAACTTTTACTGTTTTACCAGCTTTCAGTGCTGCTTTTGCATCTGCCAGTGAAAGCTCTGTAGCACCTTTTGCATCTGTTGTGATGAATGTCATGTAGCTTGCATATGGAGCACTTGCATCAGCTGTAGCAACGATATCGCTGTCACTGATAGAAGTAACAGCTGTATTGTTCTTAATTGCACTTGCTGTTCCAATAACAGTTACATTCTCATATGTATTGCCAGCTTCCAGTTTGATTGCACGACCTGTTGCATCTTTTGCTTCACCATAGTTAACAGCTGCACCTTTGCCGATGGTCAGTTTTGTAATAATAGATGTACCATCTGCTGACCATGTAGCACCATCCTCAATATTTACAACCACATCATTAGATCCGTTGTAAGAAGGTGTATTCATTACATGACCGATCTGGTTGTAATCTGCTTCTTTGATAGATGTATTCTGTGTCTTACCACCATCTGTTGTATGTTTGATAGTTGTAGCACTGATAGAACCTGTTACAGAACCGCCATCTTTAATATTTACTGTCAGTTCCTGACCATCTCCATAATAACCGGAACCATTGTAAATATTACCTGCTAACTGATTGTATACATTTAATGTAGAAGCTGTCTTCTGTGCTTCTCCGCCTGGAGCTCCACCTGGTGCTCCACCTGGTGCTCCACCTGGTGCTCCTCCCTGGTCTCCACCTGGCGCGCCGCCCGGTGCCTGACCCTGGTCTCCACCTGGTGCGCCGCCCGGGCCACCTGGCTGCTGTCCGCTGTCAGAAGAAGCCTTTGCTGTTAACCAGCCTGCGGACTCTGTGTACTCTGCATCACTGAATACAGGACCTGCATATCCCTCCGGGAAGGAGATTCCGGAAGCTGCTGAATCCTCGTTGTCAATGATCTGGAATACAACACCGTTCTTTGTATTGTTCAGTTTCTTCTCAGCTTCTGCATTTACATCGGTAGCTGCATCAACGGTTGCATCTTTACCAATATTTACAGTAGCACTTGCGCTCTTAACAAGGAATGCTGCTGATTTTGTATGGAACTCTGTAGCATCATTTACATTAACTGTAGCCTGTCCCCAGATATCCATACCAAAGTTCTCGGATTTTACAACTGTCTCAGCTGTCTTGGAAGCTTTTACAGTATCATATGCTTTCTGGATGGACATTGTATTGTCTTTCCATACAGCTTTATCGATATTGATTATTTCGTCTGCTTTTGTAGCGCCTAATGTAACGTTATTGTTGTCACCATTTGCTGCGATGGTCAGGTAAGTCGGTACGTTAAATACAGATCCAAGGAAGTACTCCTGTGCATTACCGATTGCGTATGTACCATATCCACTGCCGCCTTCTTTCATGCTGATATTACTGTTGATCGCATACAGATATGGATTGCTTCCTGCATCAGTAGAAAGAGCTCCCCAGCCTTCTGCATATACATCGGCATCCTGAACTACCATAGTAGATCCTTTACCAAGCATGTTGGTTGCACGGGCATTTCCTACAACACCAAGTACCCATGGCGGAGATACCATCTTGGTTGTATCTGCTGTATTTTTGAATCCATCATACAGTGTACCACCATATACACCAATTTCCTGTGTAGAACTGTCTCCATCACCTTTGATAACTACATCTGCACCGTTATCTACTTCTACAGCCGGTCTTGCTACACCATAAGTTGTGATAGATCCACCTTTATCAAGGTTCAGTTTTGTTTTGTATGTAGCGTTTGTATTGGTTGTTCCACCCATCATACCGTCAGCATCTGTGCCGCCACCGGTCTGAATAGAATCACCGTAAATGGTTACTGCTGTACCATAGCCAACGAAATCGTTGACATCTTCTTTACCAGTAGAATTGTTCTTACCATCTTTGTTACCTGCAACGATAACCGGATTGTTGATGACTGTATTTGCTTTGTTTACAACGATCGGGTTAAAGTTCTTGGATGTAGAAAGAAGGTTGAACTGATCTAATGTAGTTGTTTTTGTAGCGTCGTCTGTTGTAAGTTTACCACCAACACCTTCAGTACCGATTGCTACGTCTGAATCTGCACCAATCTGTACACCGGTACGATAATCTGTGTAAGTATAGCTCTTTGTCCAGGATGAACCATAGCCTTCCTTATGAGATACTGTATACAGTTTTACAGATGTGTCCCCCGCTTTCACAGCTGCTGTCGCATCCTCCAGTGAAAGCTCTTTCGCACTTCCATCTGATGCTACAGATGTAAATGTGATGTTGCTGCCATAAGCTGTTTTGTTTCCATCATAGGTTGTGATGGTGCCATCAGCTGCAATCTCTTTTACCGTATTTTTTGCCTGTGCATCTTCCGCAAAAGCCTGTGTAGAAACTGCCGGAGCTGCAAGCATAATAGCCATTGCAACAGCGCTGACTGCTGATACAGCTTTACGCATGAACTGTTTCATACTTTTACTTTTCATAATTTCCTCCTCCATATTTTATAGATTTATCAGGTAGTTTTATGATACCTGTTCTAGCATAATTGGACAATGACACTTTTTTCGATAAAAGTGCTGTTTTTTGTGTTTTTTCACAGATTTGTCACATTTTTTCATTTGTCTGCTCTGCTTCATGTAATCGTTATTACAATTCATTTGGAATCAGTGATGCGATTACGGTTCCATCACCGGATAAATCCAGATTTCCGTCATTTTCTGCATAGGTATAGGTAAATTCTTTATCAAAAGCAGATAACGTAATCGTGTTATCCTCTCCCAGCGTATATGTCTCATCTAATACCAGATAAAACGTGCCATCTGCATGGAATTCATAACGATAATTATCCATTCCATATGCGGTATAAATACCTTCAAAATTTTCCATTGCAGCAATGCCATCTGTACCGCTGATGGATTTCATTGCTACCTTTGTCTCTGCTTCCGCACCGGAATAAGTTGTTCGAATAAACAATTCACCATCTTCCTGGTCAATGATGTAATTAGTTGGTGTCTCCTGTGCATCAAATTCCATGGATATCATATCTTCATCGGTACCGTCCGTACTTGCATCATGGGAAAAGGAATAGGTTCCCTTCTGCACGTAATAACATGTATTTTCGCCGTCAAAATAATAAAAGACTCCATCGGCATCCTTCAGTTCATAGCGACCGAAGGGTTTCTCCAGACTTCCTTTTTCTGCTGTAGAACGAACCTGATAAGATGTATCTTTGATATAATCTGAAGCGTCTGAACCGGTCAGGTCATGAGATGGCTCTTTCTTTTTTTCTTCGCTTCCATCTGTATTTTCTGCATCCGACTGTTCTGCCGTGTCATCTGCCTGCTCTGTCTCATTCTGATCCTGCTCTGCTGCTGTACTCTCCGCAGTTGCAGATTCCTCACCAGCTGAAGTCTGATCTGCACTGCCTCCTGAAGTTCCACAGCCAGCCATCAAAAGTGTCATACTTAATCCCAATGCAGCGAGCATATATTTTAATTTACTCATTTCCAGTTCCTCCTTTTCCTGCAGGATGGTTCGATCCTGCTACATGCCTTACCCATTTCTCCCCTGTTCACAAATAGCACATGTTATCTGTCCTCTTTCATGGAATACCCACATTCCACTTCACCTGATGCCATTTTCTCACAATCCCTGCATCCCCTAAAGGCAACTTTTTTAGAAAAAAGTACTGTTTTTTTTGAAAAGAAAAACAAACATGTAGAAATACCATTTGTAATCTTCTGGAAGTTATAATAGAATAGGCACGTTGGAACAATTCAGGTGCTTCAATATACTTGAAAAATAAAATATGGGAGTTTATGAATATTATGAAAGAAATTCTGAAAGGATTTTATCAAAAGAAACATTTTGGTGTCAGACTTGTCACCGTCCTGCTGGCTGTTCTGGGAATGGGATTTTCCCTGTCATTTTTGCTGTTGGTAAATATGGGAACAGATCCATGTACCATGATGAATAAGGCCATCTCTGCCAGACTCGGTATGACCTTTGGCAACTGGCAGGCTCTTTTTAATATCGTCCTGCTTGTGATCGTTGTTATTTTCGGAGGAAGAAATCTCGGATTTGGGACTCTCGCCAATATGATTCTGATTGGCTACTTTGCGGATTTTTTCACCTGGCTCTGGGACAAAGTTCTTCCGGCAGACATGTTTACTTCCCTGCCTGTACGCATTGCCGTACTGATTCCTGCCATTATCCTGTTTATTCTCACGGCAGCTCTGTATATGGATGTGGATATGGGAACTGCACCTTATGATGCGATCCCGATCATCATCTCCGCACACTTGCCAAAAGTACCATTCAAAGTGATCCGTATGAGCTTTGATTTTATCGTGACAATCATCGGTCTTGTCTTTGGCGGTAAACTTGGAATTATGACGGTCATTATGATCCTGACTCTGGGACCGGTCATCCAGTGGCTTGGGGATGTGTTGAAAAAACATTTTCCGATTCTCACCGATGAAGAATGCTAAGAAGACACATAGGACCTGACGTGTGATTCTGACCAGTACACTATTTCTCAAATAACTAGTACAACATTTAACGTTTCTTAAATAAGTATCATATAAAACATAGGATGTTTTTACAAATGTGTGATTTCAACGCAGAAATAAAAATACCTGTACCCGGAGATATTCATCCAAAAGGTTAAGTGTTTCATTCTAACTTTTGGGTGAGATACATCGATCTCCAGGTACAGGTATTTTATCGTCTGTCTGTTTTTACAGATTATAATATCTTTTTCGCATCATTCCATTTTCCGGCTTTCAGAAGTGCATTGATTCTCACTTCTTTCTCAACGCGGATTCGTTCTGCTTCAAAAATATCACTTTCAAAATATTTTTTATAAATACTCTTTCGGTAACTTCTGCCGCTCTGTTCACGAACGGTATTGTGTTCCAGAAGCAAAATTCTGTCTGCACAATTTGCTACCGTATAAAAATCATGGGTAACCATAAGAATGGTTCCTTTGTACTCTCTGATTGCTTTTTCCAAAGCAATCTGCGCATAAGTATCCAGATGACTGGACGGTTCATCCAGAAACAGGATTTGTGCATCCGACTCACATAATGTCCGTAACTGTTTAATGTTTCTCTCTCCACCGGAAAGTACATCATCGTCATCGTCAAAAATCTGAGTATAATAACCGATTTTGTCTGATTTCAATTTTTCATAAAGATCTTTTAACATACTGGATTTTCCGGTTCCATTTGCTCCGACGATTGCCACTTTCTCACCGGCTTTAATGTCAAAGGAAACGTTCGTCAGCAGTTCCCTGTCAAAGGCCAGGGAATAATCCTTTACGGAAATCACCACCGGTGCCTCTTGTGGGTCTGTATTTTCCGGTGATTCTACCTCCGGGAATGTAAAGTCATAAGCATGATCTTCGATAAACGGATTTTTGCACTGTCTTGCCTGAAGTCTCTCCAGATAAGATACACGCGCTTTGAGCTGTCGTCCTTTTGCCGGATTGTCAATATATGTGGCATCTGCTCTCAGTTTCTCAATCAGCTTCTCCTGCACAGCAATCCACTCCGCATCCTTGGTTGCCTGTTCTGCCATCTGTACTTTCGTCTCCAGCATAGACTGATTGTATTCCGCAAAGGTACCCGGAAATTCCTGAAGTTCCATATTTTCCAGATGAAGAATTTTGTTGAAACACTGGCTCAAAAGAAGTCTGTTGTGGGAGATTACAATAATGGTTCCTTCATAATTGTTGATCAGCCTGGAAAGTCCGATGATATTTTCAAAATCCAGGAATACATCCGGCTCGTCCATAATCAGAAGCTGTGGTTTCAAAAGCATATTTTTGATAATGGATAACAGTTTAAATTCCCCACCGGAAATCTTTCTGACGGAGGTATCCGTAAGTGCTGTCAAACCGGCTACCGCCAGCTGTTTTCGGATATTAGAATCATAATTATACGCATCAATGGCATCCATTTCATCCAGCACAACCTGATAACGACCATACACCTCGTCCATGTCCTCGGCCGTCTCCATCTGTGCACAGATTGCTTCTGACTGCTGATGGAGTTCCACAAACGGCTTTGCCAGAAAATCAAAAGCTGACAGATCCTCTGACTCATGTTTTACAAACTGCGGAATATATCCGATTCTGACATTTTCATCTTTTTCAATTTTGCCATCGTATAAATAATCATCCGTATGGATGATCATATCGATCAGCGTACTTTTTCCTGTACCATTGCTCCCGATCAGTGCTGCATGGTCTCCCTGTTCTATCTCAAAACAGATTTCGTTGTATAAATCCTTCTGTGGAAAACCGAAGGAAACATCTGTAAATTTAATCATTTAACACCTCGTAACTGCATTATTTCTACTAATTCATTGGGTTGCTTTGTGTCAACAACGTTGACACTTTTTCATTTTTCTAATTTACACGTTGCAGAAGGCAGATAGTCTCTACATGCACAGTCTGGCAGAATTGATCATCCACGCAAACCCGTTTCAGCTCATATCCCTGACTGCACAGAATTTTCAGATCCCGTGCCAGTGTTGCAGAGTCACAGCTGACATACACGACACGGTCCGGTGCCATTTTTACAATGGTGTCCAGAAGTTTCTCATCGCAGCCTTTTCTTGGCGGATCTACCACGATGACATCCGCATGAGCTTTCCGGCCTGCTGCCTTTTCTTTTTCAAAAAACTCCGGCAGCACTTCCTCGGATTTTCCAACAAAAAATTCTGCATTTTCGATTCCATTTTTCACTGCATTACGCTTTGCATTTTCAATAGCCTGCGGAATAATCTCCACACCGTAAACCTGCTTCGCTTTCTGCGCCAGGAAAAGAGAAATCGTTCCGATACCGCAGTACAGATCCCAGACCGTTTCCTCGCCGTGCAGATCGGCATACTCCAGTGCCAGTCCATACAGCTTTTCTGTCTGAACCGGATTCACCTGATAGAACGATACCGGTGAAATTTCATAGGAAATCTCTCCGATCTGATCTGTGATATATTCCTGTCCCCAGAGGACGATTGTTTTTCGTCCGAGAATTACATTCGTGCGTTCCGTATTGCAATTGATGGAAATACTTGTCATGCCATCAATTTTTTTCAATTCTTCTACCAGCTTCTCTGCATGTGGCAGATTTTTACCATTGATGATCAGACAGACCATTTTTTCCTGGCTTTTAAATCCGCAGCGGGTCAAAATATGTCGTACCAGTCCTTTTCCCGTTTTCTCATCGTAGGCAGTAATGTGATATTTTTCCATAAAATCAATGACAATATCCAGAATCTCCCGGTTCACCGGAAGTCCCAGTGCACAGTCACGATTTGGAATAATCGTATGGGTACGTCCCGCATAAAATCCGGTAACGATATGACCGTCTCTGTCCGTTCCGACCGGGAACTGCGCTTTATTGCGATAATGATACGGATGTTCCATACCAATGATCGGTTCCATCGGAATATCCGTAAATCCGCCGATTCGTTCCAGATTGTTACGCACTTTGCGTTCCTTAAATTCCAGCTGCTTTTCATAGGACAGTGCCTGAATCTGACAGCCTCCACATTGTCTGTAGTATGGACATTCCGGCTCCACACGATCCGGCGAAGCTTCCAGAATTTCCATCAGTCTGGCATATCCATAAGTCTTTTTCATCTTCATGATTTTTGCACGTACCACATCACCGATGACCGCATCTTTTACAAAAAAAGCCATCCCATCCACTTTTCCGATGCCGGCCCCATCCACGCCCATATCTTCTATTTTTAAAATCAGTTCGTCGTTTTTCTGCATCTTGATCCTTTCTTTTTTCGTCCAGACTTATTACAGGTTTTTATCTGGCATCTGCTATTTTCCTTTTAGATGTCAAGTGCCCCGGATACAACTGTATCAGGAGCACTTAACAGTATCATTCAAATGTAATATACTGATTGCAGATATGCTGTTTCAACCACTCTGCAATTCTTACTTACTTGTTCTTCTGATATTGGAATCCAGAAAACGGTTAAATCCCTGCCACTCAAGGCTGTTTTCCGGAATACTGGATAATGCCTCACGCATTGTTTCCAGTTTTGCGTCAGAATTATCTGCAAAGCTCAGTGCGATAGCTTCTGCCAGCGCCGGCTTCTTCGGAGATCCGTATTCCAGTTCTCCATGATGTGCCAGAATGCAGTGCACCAGTTCTGAAGCTGTCCGTTTCGGGAATCCTTCAATCTGATCGATATGTTTCTGAACTTCCATGGCTCCGATCATAATATGACCAAGTAACTGTCCATCATCCGTATAATCATTGGCCGGGAAGGTGGAAAGTTCAGATAATTTGCCAATGTCATGGAACATGGCAGCTGTCAGAAGCAGATCACGATTCAGCATCGGATATAATTTACTGAAGAAATCACAGATCTGTATCACATGAAGTGTATGCTCCAGCAAACCTCCTACAAACCCATGATGCACACTTTTTGCCGCAGAATGGAACTGAAACCGTTTTGCGAAATCTGCATCTTTGAAAAAAGATTCTGCCAGCTGTTTCAGATATGGCTGTTTCATCTGTGCAATGTAAGCCAGAAGCTGCTGATACATCTCTTCGATATTATACTCACTGACCGGAAGATAATCCGACGGATTGATATCATTCTCGGACATTTTTTTCACACGTTTCACATTCAGCTGTAAAGATCCCTGGAAACTGGTCACATCTCCAACCACATAAATATAATCTAATTTATCAAACTCTTCGATTCCACTGGATCCGACATCCCAGATTTTTGCATCCAAAGTTCCTGTTTTATCCTGAAGAATCAGTGAATCATAGGGCTTTCCTGCCTTCGTCATCGCTGTCTGTTTGTTTTTACAGAGATATACTTCTCCGATTCTTTCGCCCTCATGTAATGTCTCAATAAATTTCATTTTCCTCACAATCCCCAGATATGGGTATCCTTTCTATTTTTCAATTTCCTGCTGTAATGTGCCAAATGCAACTTTAAAAGACAGATCCTGATATTTTCCATCTGCTCCCATCCGTTTCACGGTCACATTCGTTTGCTGTCCATCTTTCGTACTCAGCATATAATCCTCATACTGATCTACCGTTTTGATTTCTTTTCCACCTATTTTGATCAACACATCTCCCGTCTGGATTCCTGCCTGCATCGCCGGTGAATCAGCTATCACCTGCTTGATGTATACACCCTGGGGCAACTGATTTTCTTTTGCAATTTCAGCAGTTACTGTGCTGATTTCAAGTCCCAGATAAGATGGTGCTTCACCATTTGACATTTTTTCCAGAAGTTTTGTAATCTCAGAAATTCCAATGGCAGTTACCGTACTATGTGCCTCACCTTTGCTGTTATTTTGCAGCATAAAGCCTACTACTTCTCCTCTCAGATTGATCAGGGCACAGCTGCCGCCGCCACTTGCATTGATATCCGTAGATATGACTTTATAATTGGCATCTATCGTAGATATCTCATGACTGCTGGAAGTCACATTTCCAGTCAGAATCGAAAATGGTTCTCCCAACGGACTACCGATTGCAATGACCACGGTTCCCTGTGCCAAAACAGAGGATGTTCCAAAAGTAGCTGCCGCCACTCTGGATGCCGTTGACTCCGGAAATTCCTTTTTATCTACGCTCAGTACCGCCATTCCTGTATTTGCATCATATGCCAGCATCGTTGCGGATGCCGAATTGTCATCATAAAATGTGACATCCACCTGACTGGCATCTTCGATCACATTTTTTTCTGTCACGATCATATATTTGTCACCGCTGTCTGCCACAATGATACCGGTTCCCTGACTTTCTGTCTGATATGCATCATCAAACCAGTCTGTGGTCTCTCCGATGGCCTTTACCGATACTACTGATTTATTTGCCTCTCGGCCAATCGCATATAATTTATTTTGCAAAATCTGATAGTCTTCCGGTTCCATCTGCTGTGTCTCCGTGATATAAACCGGCTCAGAAGTTTCCGGCGTATCTGCCGATTCTTCCTCCTGTCCTGTAATCACTACCGCATTATCTTTTCTCCGAACCATTTTTTCGATAGCCGGCCTCACCGCACAAAATACAATCGCAGCCACCACCCCAAATATCACAGCCAGAACAACTGTCCATGCAAGCCGCATGCGAATCTTTTTCCGGTCAGGCGGGATTTTCTTAATCTGCTCTTTTACAAAATGATATTCTTCCTGTTTCTTTTTATCCACTGAAAAACACCTTTCTATTATTGCACACATATTAGCAACTATCTCTGTCTCAGCAGAGAAATGCTGAGATCCGGATATGTATTCCAATATTTTTATTATACGGTTTCTGTAATTCTTATGCAACCGCAAATTCTCAAGTTTCCGTTCATATAATTCTCAAGTTTCCGTTCATATAATTTAATAGAAGTTTCACTTTTCACTTCTTTCATTATGCGTTAAAATGTAGGGATAAGACAATGTACTTCAGAAATCTTCCAAACTGCTCTCCCCTTACCGAAGCAGGAATCTTATCTCACACTAAGACGAAGTATTCTGTGTGTACATATATTATATGGAGGAGTTTATGAATCAAAAAGCTTTAAAAGTTTTAGAATATGATAAAATCATTCAGCTGCTTGCCGATCAGGCCACTTCAGACGCCGGCAAAAAGAAGTGTCTGGAGCTGGTACCAATGACCGATAAAGAACAGATAGAAAAGGCTCAGGCTCAGACAGCCGATGCCCTTTCCCGCATTTACCGCAAAGGTGGGATTTCTTTTGGTGGTTTAAAAGATCCGGGTTTTCAGATGAAACGACTGGAGATTGGAGGCAGTCTGAATGCTTCCGAACTGCTTTCCATCTGCACCCTGCTTGAGATTACCAAACGTGCCAAAGCCTACTCCAGAGAAAACAGAGATGATCTTCCCGCCGATTCTCTGGATGAATTTTTTGCAGGTCTTGAACCACTGACACCACTTCTGGAAGAGATCCGACGCTGTATCATAGCGGAAGATGAGATCAGTGATGATGCAAGTCCTGCACTTCACAACATCCGCCGCACGATCCGCAATATTAACGACAAGATCCACGGTGCCATGAATCATCTGTTAAACAGTTCCACTACCCGGACTTACCTGCAGGATGCTGTCATCACCATGAGAAACGGTCGTTACTGCCTGCCGGTCAAAGCTGAGTACAAAGGACAGGTTCCCGGTATGATCCACGATCAGTCCTCTACCGGTTCCACACTTTTTATCGAACCAATGTCGGTTGTAAAACTGAACAATGATTTAAAAGAGGCATTTTTAAAAGAACAGGAAGCCATCGAAGCGGTTCTGGCTGAACTGAGCAATCTGACTGCCCAGTATGCACCTTATCTGTTGGATAATTATAAAATTCTGGTACAGCTTGATTTTATTTTTGCCAAAGCAAATCTGGCAAAAATCCAGAACGGCATGGCTCCGATTTTCAATACAGAGGGACGCATCTGCATCCGTCAGGGACGCCATCCGCTGCTTGATCCGAAAAAGGTGGTTCCCATCGATGTACACCTGGGAGATACCTTCCATTTGCTGATCATCACCGGACCAAATACCGGTGGTAAGACAGTTTCTTTGAAAACAGTCGGACTTTTTACACTGATGGGACAGGCCGGACTGCATATTCCGGCAAAAGACCGCTCGGAACTGGCTATTTTTGATGATGTCTATGCCGATATCGGCGACGAGCAGAGTATTGAGCAGAGTCTCAGTACTTTCTCTTCCCACATGACCAATATTGTGTCCATCTTAAAGCATGCAACGCCACAGTCTCTGGTACTTTTTGATGAGTTGTGCGCCGGAACCGACCCGGATGAAGGTGCCGCACTGGCCATATCAATACTTGACCGGTTACGTCAGGATGGCATCCGGACCATGGCTACCACCCATTACAGTGAGATCAAACTGTATGCCCTTTCCACCGATGGTGTGGAAAATGCCTGCTGTGAGTTCAGTGTGCAGACCCTAAGTCCTACCTACCGTCTGCTGATCGGTATTCCGGGCAAAAGTAACGCATTTGCTATTTCCAGCAAAATTGGTCTTCCAGATGACCTCATTGAGGATGCCAGAACCCGTATTACAAAAGAAAACGAAAACTTTGAAGATGTAATTGCAGATCTGGAGCAAAGCCGCCTGACCATTGAAAAAGAACAGGCGGAAATCAACCGTTACAAAGAAGAAGCTGCTTCCCTGAAGAAACAGCTGGAAGAAAAGCAGGAACGTTTAAACCGCAACCGTGACCGCGTTCTGCAGGAAGCCAACCAGCAGGCTGCCGCTATTCTGAAAGAAGCCAAGGATCTGGCTGATGAAACAATCCGCAACTTCCACAAATACGGCAAGACACATATGGATGCTTCCGCGATGGAAAAAGACCGCGAGAAAATCAGGAAACAGATGTCCAAGGCCCAGTCTAAATCTGCAGCCCAGAAAAAAGAACAGGTAAACCACAACGTACCGAAAAAACTTCGCCTCGGTGATTCTGTCAAGATTCTCAGTATGAACCTGAAGGGAACGGTACATACCCTTCCGGATGCCAAGGGCAATCTCTTCGTACAGGCGGGTATTTTGCGCTACCAGACCAATATCCGTGATCTCGTTCTGGTAAACGAAGACGCTCCGACCACCGGACGCAATATCAGAACCGGTGCCGGAAAACTGAAAATGTCAAAATCACTTTCTGTCTCACCGGAGATCAACCTGATCGGTAAAACCGTAGATGAAGCGCTGATGGAACTGGACAAATACCTGGATGATGCTTATCTTGCTCATCTGAAATCCGTCCGTATTGTTCACGGAAAAGGAACCGGCGCTCTGCGCAAAGCAGTACAGGGACATCTGAAACGGCAAAAATACATCAAATCCTTCCACCTGGGAGAATTTGGTGAGGGAGATGCCGGTGTAACCATTGCAGAATTCGAATAGGAGGAACAACTATGGCCGTCAAACAAAAAATTCTGATCGTCGATGACGATGCAAACATTGCAGAACTGATTTCTCTCTATCTGTTGAAAGAATGCTATGATACCAAAATTGTGGAAGACGGAGAGTCTGCTCTGCGAGAATTTAAAACCTATCAGCCAAACCTGATTTTACTGGATCTTATGCTTCCAGGCATTGACGGTTACCAGGTTTGCCGTGAGATCCGCACCCAGTCCAATGTACCGGTCATTATGCTTTCCGCCAAAGGGGAAGTGTTTGACAAAGTGCTTGGACTGGAGCTGGGAGCCGATGACTATATCATCAAACCTTTTGATTCCAAGGAGCTGGTTGCCAGAGTCAAAGCAGTATTGCGTCGCTATCAGGTCGTAAAACCGGAAAAACAGGATCCAGACATCAAATGTGTAGAGTATCCGGATCTGGTCATCAACCTGACCAATTACTCTGTCATGTATTACGGTCAGGTGATCGATATGCCGCCTAAAGAACTGGAACTCCTTTATTTTCTGGCCTCGTCCCCGAATCAGGTATTTACCAGAGAACAGCTTCTTGATAATATCTGGGGATACGAATACCTGGGGGACACCCGCACGGTAGACGTACACGTCAAACGACTTCGTGAAAAAATCAAAGATCATGAGCATTGGGGGATCACTACAGTCTGGGGTATCGGTTATAAATTCGAGCGCCGTTAGTAGCAGGCTGTGAAACGAATCTATGAAACATAAGTTATTATTTAAAATGATATTTTCCTATCTGGCTTTTGCTATCCTTGGCTTTATTCTGATTTCGACCTTTACTGCCCGATACAATCAGAATTACCTGGAACAGCATTATGCCTCTGCCCTGCGCAGGGAAAGCAGTCTGATTGCAGACTCTTTCAGCAATAACTACTATAGCTCAGAACTGACATCCGAAGAATTTCAGAAACAGATTGCTGCCGTCAGCAGATATCTGGATGCCGACATTTATATTGTCAATACTTCCGGGAAAGTTCTGATTAATTCCGGGAAATATGTCAGACCTTCTGAATCAGAAACAATAAAAAAATTCAATATTCTGGATTTCAGTGACAGCAATTATGCCATCGGAACTTTTTACAACCATTATGATGAAAATGTTCTGACTGTATACACGCCGATCACCAGAAATTACAAAATCACCTGCTATGTCCTGATGTGTCTGCCACTGTCTCATGTGTCAGATCTGCAGTTTGGATTATTAAACGGTTTTTATCTGTCTCTGATTTTTTTACTGTTACTGGCTCTGCTTATCCTGCTTACCTTTTACATGACAGTATATCGCCCACTGCAGGCACTTTTAAAAGCTGCTGCCTCTTACGCAGATGGGAATTTTGACGCCCCACTGGAACTTTCCAGACATGATGAGATTGGAACTCTTTCTGATACCATGCACTACATGGCACTGGAACTGAACGCACTGGAAAATGACCAGCATAAATTTGTATCAAATGTCTCTCACGATTTCCGGTCTCCGCTGACCTCCATCAAAGGATATGCTCAGGCTATGGCAGACGGTACCATCCCGGTGGAAATGCAGGGGAAATATCTGGATGTTATTATTTTTGAAGCAGAACGCCTGGAAAAGCTGACACAAAGTCTTCTGGAATTAAATAAATATGGTTCAAAAGGTGTTTATCTGGATCTGTCCGTTTTTGATCTGAATGAGCTGATCAAGCGAACCATTCTCATGTTTGAAGGCCGCTGTAAAGAGAAGATGCTGACCTTCAATCTGATACTCACAGGAGATCAGTTATATGTCAGGGCAGATGCTGCAAAAATTGACCAGGTCATGCATAATCTGGTGGACAATGCATTTAAATTCAGTCACAATAATTCTGTGATTACGATTGAGACTACGTTGCGCAACGAAAAAGTCTTTGTCTCTGTCAAAGACCAGGGAATCGGTATTCCAAAGGAAAGCATCAGCCGTATCTGGGAACGTTTTTACAAATCTGACGCCTCCCGGGGCAAAGATAAAAAAGGAACCGGTCTGGGGCTTGCCATAGTCAAAGAGATCATACATGCACATCATGAAAACATCAATGTCATCAGTACAGAGGGGGTTGGTACAGAATTTATCTTTACCCTTCCCTATGCAAACAAAGAAGGTGTGAGTTCCTGAGCCATAACGGTTTAGAACTCACACCTTTTTATTCTACGTTTACCATTGCTTTTTCACGCATAGTCCGTTTTTTCTTTTGTGCTGTCTTTGCATTTGCTTTCTTGTTTCCCTTTTTGTGATACTTTGAATCAAAAGAAATCTTTTCTAACTGATCCAGTATCTTCTTCTGGCCTTTTTTCGGTTTTGCCATATATACAACAACAAGAATAGCCAATAATACAGTTGCCACGATGGATACTTCCATATCCCGCCGCGCAGTTGCACCTATAATCGCCGCAATGCAAAGTGCTGCTCCCATTCCAAGAAACAGATTGGCAGAATGTTTCTTTCCAAATTTTCCTACAATCTTACACCCTCTCTCATCATCTTCAATCCGACCATTAAAATACAGTCCCAGACTCATTCCTTTGATCTCAAATTCTTTATGATGACAGATGGTAAAATCCCGGTCATTCTTAAAATGTCCCCAGTAACAATTCTGTTGCTGGTAAGCACGCATATTTTCTTTGTTATCTTCCACCACTTTATCTTCCCAGGATTTTTTCCACTCTTCAGGAGTAAGATGGCTCACAATCGTTACATTTTCCATACGTTCAAAACAGTCTTTCTAAAAATATAGCAGATGGCACCGTAGTGCCATCTGTTTCATACTAATGTTCTTATATTGTGGTTATCGTTTTACATGGGTTTAAATTTTGTATTTTTATGCCAGCAATGGTACCAGGAACAGGAATCCCAAAGCTGTAACGATACCGGATGCGATCAGAACGATTGCACAGTATCCCATGATATCTCTTGCGCCAAGACCTGCGATACCAAGTGCCGGAAGTGCCCAGAACGTAACGGCCGGTGTAACACCAAGCTGTAATCCTGCAGGCATCATGATCGGACCCTGAACTGCCCACTGTCCGCCGCCTGACGGTACGAAGAAGTTTACGATACCAGCTGCCAGATAGCACAGCACCGGGAATGTACGCGGTGTGGAGATGCTAACAAATGCTGTACTGATAGCAGATGCCAGAGATACTCCGTTGGAACCTGCAGTAACCATCATACCCTGGATACCAGCGTAGAATGGGAACTGTAAGATGATTCCGCCTGCGCTTTCTGCTGACTCTGTGATCGCTTTGACATAGCTGATCGGAGTCTTATGGAAAGCAATACCAAGGATCAGGAAAATCAGGTTTACAATATTTAATGATAATGCATTCAGAATAGATCCTGCATTTACAAAATAGTAAATCAGATAAATGGCACCAATGACTACAACAATATAAGAAAGAATCATGCTGTTCTCCAGTTTTTCAGCCGGTGTGCGATCTTTCTTTGCTTTAACTTCTGTTGTATCCGGCGCATCCTCTAATAACTTCGGATCAATGGATACGACATCCTTTGGATCCGGATGCATTTTTGAGTTTACAAAAGCTACAACTACGACAACTGCAGCAACCATAATCAGGTTCCATGCAGAGAAGATTGTCTGAGAGGTCGGAACGATCTCCGTAACAGCACCTGCAGTATTATCAACAACACCATCTGCATTCAATGCTGTCATACCAAGCGGAATAGATCCTGAAATACCTGCATGCCAGATAACGAATCCGGAATATGCAGCTGCAATGATCAGACGATAATCAAGACCTTTGATCTTTTTGGCAACTTCTTTCGCAAGCAATGCTCCGATGATCAGACCAAATCCCCAGTTAATAAAGCAGCAGATTGCAGAAATAACTGTAACAAAAGCAACTGCTCCTACCGGTTTCTTCGGTACGCCTGCGAGTTTGATAATCAGTTTCTTAATGGCAGGTGCGTTCGCAAGTGCACTACCAAGTACCAGAACCAGAGCCATCTGCATTGAGAATGCTAACAGTCCCCAGACACCGGAACCCCAGGCATTTGCCACCTCGATTGGATTCATACCAGCCACCGGCATTGCGGCGATAAATACGACAATCGTCAGGATGATACAGAAGACGAAAGCATCTGGAAGGAATCGCTGTACAAGTTTTACGCAGCCATTTGTGAATTTTTTAAACATTTTCCCCACTCCTTTCAATTCACCTAACTACAAAGGGTATTATGCTCTTTTTTATCAGTTACCAAGAGATGTCTCTGCATTCTTTATGAATTTTTTATATTTTATTTATCTTTTTTATAAAAATTACACAATTTGACATTTAAATCAAAAACAGGGCATTTTGTAATATATACCTTTCTGTCTGATACTTATGCTTGTATTCCCTCTCTTTCTGAATTATAATTTACTGGAAATAATTTGAGCACGGATTATTCCGTATGACACGGTAAAAGGAGTAGAAAATCTATGTCTATTACAAAATCTGAATTAATGAAGCTGCAAAACGGCAGTGATGTTCGTGGTATTGCATGTGAAGGTATTGAAGGAGAACACGTCACCCTGACTTCCGAAGCTGCTTATCTGATCGGTCGTGCATTTGCAATCTGGCTTTTAAAAAAGAAAAACATTGCCCCGGAAGAATGTATCGTTGGAATCGGTACGGACTCCCGTATTACCGGACCTGAGATAAAAAAACAGGCTATCCGCGGTATGTTGGATGAGGGAATCTATGTATCCGACTGTGGCATGGCATCCACACCGGCAATGTTTATGTCTATTGTATATCCGGAGACCAGATATGACGGTGCCTGCATGATCACAGCAAGTCACCTTCCATTCAATCGAAACGGTCTGAAATTTTTTGATCATGAAGGTGGTCTCGAACACGATGACATCACTGCAATTCTGGAAATCGCCTCCACCCTTGCAGATAAGATTGATCTGGAAGTACTGGACGAACCGCTTCCAACAGACAGCAACCGCTACACCGAATTTGAACTGATTTCCCTGTACAGTGCCAACCTCTGTATGAAAATCTGTGACGGCGTCAATGCAGACAATTACGATGAACCGTTAAAAGGTTTAAAAATTGTTGTCGATGCCGGAAATGGTGCCGGTGGTTTCTTTGTAAAAGAAGTATTGGATGAACTTGGAGCTGATACGACAGGAAGTAACTTTCTGGAACCGGATGGTACATTTCCAAATCATATCCCAAACCCGGAAAACAAAGCTGCCATGAAAGCAATCTGTGACGCTACCGTAGCTGCCGGTGCGGATCTCGGACTTATCTTTGATACCGATGTAGATCGTATGTCTGCTGTATTATCCGACGGTACGCCGATCAACCGTGATGCTATCATAGCCATGATTGCTGCTATCCTGGCTCCGGATTATCCAGGCAGCACAATCATCACAGACTCTGTTACCTCTGACCGGCTGACAGACTTCCTGGAAAAAGATCTTGGATTAAAACATTTATGTTATATGCGTGGTTATAAAAATGTTATCAACAAATGCAAAGAATTAAATGCTGAAGGTATTGTCAGCCCACTGGCCATGGAAACTTCCGGACATGGATGTCTGAAAGAAAATTATTATCTGGACGATGGTGCTTACCTCGCAGTAAAACTCGTCATTGCTGTTGCAAAAGCAAAAAGGGAAGGAAAAACCATTGATCATTTCATTGCTAATCTCTGTACAGAATATGCAGACCGTGAAGTACGCTTCCCGATTCTGACAGATGATTTCCATGCATATGGTGCTTCTGTACTGGATGAATTTCAGAAAAGAGCACAGCAGTCCGGTTTTGAACTTCCAAAATCTTACGAAGGCGTACGCATCCGTTTTACCGGCGTATGCACCGGATGGATGCTTTTAAGAGCTTCCCTGCATGACCCTGTTATGGTACTGAACCTGGAAGGCCGTACCCAGAAGGATCTTGAAATTATCACCGGGATTGCCCAGAGCCTTATAGAAGGATTTGAAAAACTTGATTTATCAGCATTATAATATTGTTTTATTCACAGCCGTCATTCGCAGTAATGGCGGCTGTTTTCGTTTATCCCTGAAATTGACAAAATCCCCTTAGATTGCTCTAAGAGGATTTACTAATTTTATGGTTGTTTTTTTAAGTATGTCAGACTTCCGACTTCTATTGCTGAAATGTTCCGGAGTCCCTATAAAATAAGCATTCTCCAGTTTACTTCTCATCCACAACCTGAAAAATGAAAAACTTCAGGTAATAAGATTCATCTGCTGCCCACAGAATCGGGTGATCTGCCGACTGGGTCCGGAATTCCACCTGACGCAGTCTCTTGTGGGTGGAACGGGCTGCCTCACGGATTGTCTTTGCCAGCAGTTCCTGTGTCATAAAATGAGAACAGGAACAGGTTGCCAGATAGCCTCCGTCTTTCACCAGTTTCAGACCTTTCATATTGATCTCACGGTAGCCTTTGATGGCATTTTTTGTTGCCTGACGGGATTTCGTAAAGGCTGGTGGATCCAGGATCACTACGTCATATTTTTCTCCGGCTGCTGCCAGTTTCGGAAGTTCATCCAATACATTTGCCGCACGGAATTTCACCGTATCACTCAGACCGTTACGTTTCGCATTTTCTGTTGCCTGCTCTACTGCAAATTCTGAAATATCCAGACCGGTTACTTCACTGGCTCCCGCGATTCCCGCATTCAGTGCAAAAGTTCCCATATGCGTAAAGCAGTCCAGAACACGTTTTCCTTTACACAGCTTCTGAATCGCCAGACGATTATATTTCTGATCCAGGAAAAATCCGGTTTTCTGTCCATTGACCACATCCACCATATAATGAACACCGTTTTCTACGATTTCCACATTGGTATCAAACTCCTCACCGATAAATCCTTTCACACGGCTTAAGCCTTCTTTTTCCCGCTCTTTTGCATCACTTCGTTCGTAAACGCCGCGGATCTGAATACCATCTTTTTTCAAAATTTCTTTCATCAGATCTGCCAGTAATTCCTTATAACGCTCCATACCAAGAGTCAGGCATTCCATAACCAGCACATCTTCGTATTTGTCAATTACGATGCCCGGAAGGAAATCTGCCTCTCCGAATACCAGACGGCAGGAAGAAGTATCCACCGTATCTTTTCGGTAATTCCATGCATTTTGCAGACGCATTTCAAAGAATTTTTCATCAATTTCCTGTTCCACATGTCTGGTCAGCAGACGTACGCGAATTTTGGAATTCTGATTGATATATCCTTTTCCCATTGGATAACCGTCAAAATCATGTACGATCACAATGTCACCATTATGGAACCGTCCCGTGATTGTCTCTATTTCATTATGAAAAACCCATGCACCACCTGCTTTGATGGTTCGTCCTTCTCCTTTTTTTAATGTAACAATTGCCAGATTTTCCTGTTTTATCATATGCTCTCTCTATTCTTTCTTATTTATTTTGCACAAAAATCTCATTTTTTCTTAATCACTGAAGTTAAAGCAAACGTGCGTCATCACATACTCTCACATTAAAAATGATATAAAATGCTCCCACACTAGTACATCGTTTTTTAATAACTGTACTAGGAAAGACGCAACTTTTTATGCTCTATCATATCCTGCTTAAACTTGCAGATCATCTCATTGGTCAGGGAAAAATTATCCGATGATTCAAATATTTCTTCCGGTGTCACCCATTTTGCCATGGCAAGTTCATCTTCCTGAATGATAATATGATCCTCGCCTTCCAGTTCGCAGAAAAATCCAAAAAGCAGGCTTTCCGAGTACGGCCATGGCTGACTCTTGTAATATCGCAGATTTTTCACATGCAAATGCGTCTCTTCATAGACTTCTCTGGCTACAGTCTCCTCAATGGTTTCTCCGACTTCCGCAAACCCCGCAATCAGCGCATAATGATCCCGGAATCCATTTTTATACCAGCTGACCAGTATCTTTCCATCATGCACCACACCAACGATGACACAGGGACAAAGCTTCGGGTATTCCATCTGTCCACAAACCGGGCAGCGCATCATCCGCTCCCGTTCATCCGGAATCATTCTCGCACCACACCCTCCGCAAAATCGATGTGCACTGTACCAGCCTGCCAGTTGTGCACCGACCAGTCCGGCATAGCATAAATGCTGTGGCGCAGCTCCTCTCAGGTAACGTGTTGTCTCATAATGAAATTCCACCTGCTGTCCCTGAACCGTTTCCAACTGTTGCGCTGCCTTCTGTAACTGCATCAGATTCAGTTCTTCCCGCTCCTTATACTGATGCTGCTGATACAGGAAAAAACGTTCCTCTCCTACCGAAAACAGATAGACAAACCGATCTCCGTTCTGCACCTGTTCCCGCAGTTCCAGGTACCGTGGAAATCTGATTTTCTCTTTCGTTCCACGCAACAGCAACTTTCGATCCTGCATGCAAATGATCCAATCCTGATCATCCGGTTGTAATTTATGCCACTCATTGTTGAAATGATAGGGTGCAATGTCCTGTATCATGTATTTTACCGCCTTTTTATCTGATGTACTCCAGAAATCTTCTAAGTAATTTTTCTGGACTCGATATTCGATACTTCTTATAAAACAGTCTGACTAATAACCAAAAGTTCCTGCCAGTGATTCATCATCATCAATCCACTGCTGCACAGGAATCATCCGGTATTCATCCTTGGAATCCCTGATATAAACCCTGTCAATCCCTGCGTTGATGATCATTCGCTTACACATGGAACAGCTGTTTGAATTTTTGACATATTCCCCGGTATCCGCCTCTTTTCCAACCAGATAAAGCGTACTGCCTATCATTTTTCCCCGGGATGCACTGATAATGGCGTTAGCCTCTGCGTGAACACTGCGGCAAAGTTCGTAGCGCTCTCCTCTCGGTACATTCATTTTCTGTCGGATACAGATACCAAGGTCAGAACAATTCTTCCGTCCTCGCGGTGCTCCCACATATCCCGTAGAAATTACCTCATCATTTTTAACAATTACAGCTCCATAGTGCCGACGCAGACAGGTTCCGCGCTGCCCTACGATTTCTGCCAGATCCAGATAATAATTAATTTTATCCCGACGTTCCACTGCTGTTTCCTCCCGTTTCAATCATATATACCAATCAAATGACACATACGCAACACTCGCTGTTTATCTGTCATGCAAGCAAATTTTGACATTATCTCATAATCAAATCCTCTTATCACTGACATTCACCTTTCGACAATCTTATCCGTATATTTACCTTCCTGCGCGCATTTTATCATTGTACTACAGATACTTTTCTGCCAGCTGATCAATTCCCTCCGGATTTTTCACGGCCCATGTCCGATAGTCCATGCCACTGGCTGCCACGGCCTGTCCTAATGCTACCAGGAACTGTGGAATCACGTTCTCCTCCATGGTTCCGATCTCACGTCCCATGCGTTCCTCACCCTGACGTTCTTCGCCGTTTGCAAACAATACAAATGAATTTTTTACTGCATCATCCACACGTTTTACGGCTCCACGGAAACCAATCACTCCTGTCTGATGTGTGCCGCAGGAAGACGGGCATCCGGAGATATGAATCTGTGGCAATGCTCCATCCGGGATTTTAGCTTCACGGACAGCCTCCACGCAGGCCTTCAGTAACGCCTGGGAATCTCTCAGACCAACCTGACAGATGGATGCACCGATACAACTGACACTTGTCTCAAAAACCGTCTCCGCACTTTCCGGTGTTGCATCCAGCACCTTTTCAACCTCTGCTCCGGTCAGATTGATGATATATGCTGTCTCATCCGGTGCCAGACGAATCTCGACTTCTTCCATATCCTGAATTGCATCGGAAAGTGCACACAGTTCTTCCACCTTTGGCTGCCCTCCGATGGGATGCCAGATCACGGTATACAGGCCTGTCTGTTTCTGTGGTAAAATACGCTTTCCGGAAATTCGGACACCATCATCCTTTTTGGTAACCGGCTGTGGCTCCACTGCAATTTTCAGATCTTCCCCGGAAGCAAATACTTCTGCCAGCTTTTCCTGATATGCTTTTGCATAATTCTCTGCTCCACCGCAGATTTCCTGCATATAGCGGGTTCTTGCTTTTCCACGGTTTTCATAATTTCCATATGCCCGGAATGTCAGCCACATTGCTTTGATATAGTACAAAATCATCTCCGGCTCAATACCTTCCGCAACTTTCACACCAAATCTGGCATTGTTGCCCAGACCACCGGCACTGTATACATCAAATTTTCCCTCTCTGGTTGCCACAAACCCCAGATCACGGTAAGTTGCGTGTGGGATATTTTTCGGCGAATTGGAAAAACATACTTTTAACTTACGCGGCATTTTCTTCGCATTGATAAAAGTCATCAGATATTCACCTGCTGCCTCAGCCCATGGGCGCACATCAAAATACTCATCTGCTTCCACACCAGATAGTGGAGAACACATTACATTTCGTGGAAAATCTCCGCCACCACCCATAGTGACAATTCCCACATCCAGTGCATCTTCCATAATCTGACACAATGCATCCTGTCCCAGGTCATGCAGCTGAATCGTCTCACAGGTCGTAAAATGTGCTTTTTTCACTTTATATTTACGAATCGCATCCGCGATAAAGGCCAGTTTTTCCTTTGTCACACGGCCGGCTGTCATACGCAGCCGCAACATGCTTGCTTTTCCGTCTTTCTGCGCATAGCTTCCATATCGTCCGGAGTAACCTTTATAATCACCTTTGCTCATTTCTCCGTTATAAAACGCTTTTGTTTTTTCCCGAAAATCAGGCATGTCTGTTTTCCATGACTGTGCATCTATTTTATTCATTGTATTTTTCCTCTCTGTTAGTTATAATTCCCTGTTTTTTCATCAGTTTTCATCCTCTGTGATCAGACCGATCCGTTGAAAAATCGGATACAGATAACTGGCACCGAAGGTTCCTATCTTTTTCGGACCGCTGATTACAATCCCCTGCGCCTGTTTTTCCAGCACGCGTCTGGCCGACAGTACCACCGTTGCCTGTGTAATGGATTTCTCCTTACGGTCAACGAACATCTCATGTCCCCGGATAATATAAGTAAATGGAATGTTCTTCACTGTATAAAAAAATTCCTGCTCCAACTCACACAAAACAAGCCACAGTAAATCTGAGGACAGATTCTCCGGCTTGTTTCTTATCAGTGACAGATGTAACTGCCACTGATCCCGTACTTCACTTGTTTTTCTGGCTTCCCTGTCTGAACACATGTTTCTGATCTCACTTTATCTCTGATTGTTCTATTCTATCATCAATCACACCGATTGTAAAACATACAAAACACATAAGAGAAATAAAAATATCAGATTGGCCAGCGTAAACAATCGCAGATAACGTCCCTTCCATGCAGCATTTTCTCTGCACAAATATAATAGGATGGCAACGTTACATAAAATTCATTATGACATACAATTTATGTTCTTTTGTATCATTTAACACATAACAAATGTCTCTTATCGTTTCGTTATTTTCATAATATTTTTCCATTTGAAACCACTCACTGTATGATACAGATTCCAGGAAATCAGGCCTGATTTCTTTGAGACTATCATTTATTTTTTCAATTGTAATTTCATCCAGCGAATCTGTACCATATTTCTGTATCAACTTCATGCCTCTGACATTAGAAGCCTCCGTTTCCCACTCTTCGAGCGATACTTCTCCCCAGTAAGATATCATTGCATAAACTTCACCATCACCACCAAATCCCTGTGTTGACTGGCTGTCTGTTACATGACACATAACAGGTAAATTTTTTCCCAAATTCGCACGCATAGAAAACCAGATACCGATTGTCTTTGATTGCCATCCAACGAACGCAATCACACCTATTACAATAACCAGAAAAATACTATAACACCTACGTTTT
>CABRZK010000001.1 GCA_902475415.1 uncultured Eubacterium sp. | reverse complement strand
AAGAGATACTTTGGATAAGATACAAGCCATGCAATAAAAAAGAAGAAATCATATCATGGGAGCTCGCTCACTAAGATATGATTTCTTCTTTTTTATTATACGGTGACAGCCCCTTTATTTTTTCATATCCAGGTATCTGTACCAATATCCGAACTCGCCTGTTTTCTGCCGTGTTACCTGCTTTGTCCGGAATTCCGGAAATCCAAAAATTCCGGCCAACAATTGCTCCTGATTGGAAAACACACCGGGAACCCCAAGAAACCACTGTTTTTCTTTTCCATCCATATATCCAAACAAAATCATTTGATAATTATAATAACCATGCAACAAAAAACTATTGTTTGCCAGATAATGATATCGTTTTGGAAGAACCTGAAAATCCTGCATTTTCAATTTTACTCCATATACACCATCATCTTCATCAAAAGGACAAAACATTGCATGTGCTGCCGTAAAACGCTTCCACTGCATCTCCCATCCTGACAACATCTGCCCTGCAGGTTCTGCAGAAACAAACTGTTCAGCAGAAACATTTTCATTCTGCTGTGTCGCCTGCAGTTCTTTTTGATCTTCCATCCTGTCATGTTCCACATTTTGATTTTCCGTGCTTTTATCGGATTCAACATGCATGATCTCTTTCTGATCTGCCTCTTTTATAATATCTCCCTCATCTTTCTTCAAAGCCACGGATTCATTACTCTGTGAATCGAAATGTTTCCCCGTTCCTTCTCTGTCATTAAGCTTCTGCTGCCCGGATACTGACTCATTATTCTGTAAAACTGATCGATCCTCTGTGTTTTCTTTTGTTATATCCGCCTCTGGTTTCTCCATATCAGGCTTCCATACCTTGAAATTTTCCCACCGGGTCTGTTGATCATCCCACTGGCTTGCATAAAAATCATATCCATCATTTGCGATATAGATTCCACGAATATCATGTATTCCGTATTTTGAATTTATAATATGACTTTCCTCACAGCGAAATACACCTCCTGCAGTACCATCATGAACCGACATCATCCCCAACAACAATCCAACCGGAAATTCCGCATTTTCATTCAGCAGATATACCTCCAGATGTTCTCCCTGAACACCTTTCAGTTGTATCTGAATCCTGCACTCCTGATGTCTTATCTCTACCTTTGCAAATCCGCAGTTTTCCTGTTTTCTTCCATTTTCATATCGAAACATATATGTCACAAATCTCTGATATCCGGGCACTGTTTTACCCTCCTGCACATCTTTCCATGCTCCTGAAATTCTCCCGTCCATATGAACAATCTCTGAGCCTGCCGCTTTGTATAAACATATGAATAAATTTTCTAAAAATTCCTTATAATTTTATTGACAAATCAGACGTTACATGCTATATTAATTTCAATAACAATAATCATTATCATTTTAGAAAGGACGAAAATAGTATGAAAAAATTTGTATGTACAGTATGCGGTTATGTTTATGAAGGCGAGGCAGCTCCGGAAGTCTGTCCAATCTGTAAAGCTCCGGCAGAGAAATTCAAAGAGCAATCCGGCGAAAAAGTATGGGCAGCTGAGCACGTTGTAGGCGTTGCACAGGGTGTCAGCGAAGATATCCTGGCTGACTTAAGAGCAAACTTCGAAGGCGAGTGCTCTGAAGTTGGTATGTATCTGGCAATGGCAAGAGTTGCTCACAGAGAAGGTTATCCGGAAATCGGTTTATACTGGGAGAAAGCTGCTTACGAAGAAGCTGAGCATGCTGCTAAATTCGCTGAGTTACTTGGTGAAGTTGTTACAGACAGCACAAAGAAAAACCTTGAGATGCGTGTAGACGCTGAGCACGGCGCAACAGAAGGTAAATTTGACCTTGCAAAACGTGCAAAAGCTGCAAACCTTGACGCAATCCATGACACCGTTCATGAGATGGCTCGCGATGAGGCTCGCCACGGCAAAGCATTCGAAGGCCTGTTAAAGAGATACTTTGGATAAGATACAAGCCATGCAATAAAAAAGAAGAAATCATATCGTGGGAGCTCGCTCACTAAGATATGATTTCTTCTTTTTTATTATACGGCGACAGCCTCGTTATTTTACAAAACGTAATTCCGTTGTTATTGCCCCTGCTTTCACAATATATTATACTTAAAGCATCTTTTCTTTGATATATACTTATTTCAGGAGGTTTCTCTGCATGAAAAAATTAAGAATCTTATGGGGCATCTTAAAACGAACCCGCGCAGACAAAATCCTTTTTGGATTTATCATTTTTCTATTTGTCATCGCCGCTGTGATTCAGTTTATCGAACCAGATATCAATAATTACGGTGATGCGCTCTGGTATTGCTATGCTGTCGTTTCTACCGCCGGATTCGGTGATCTCGTCGCAGTTACTTTAATTGGCAAAATCTGCTCTGTTCTTCTCAGCATTTACGCCATCTTTGTCATTGCCATCCTTACCGGTGTCGTTGTCAATTTCCGATGCTTCCGCCAGCTGCGGATAAGAATCGGAATCTGCCAGATAGTTGTTTACTGCTACTGTATATATTTTAGAATTATCCAACTCCTGTCCATCTTTTTTAACAGAAAGGACACGTTCTCCTTCCGGTTGCGCCGGATCATAGCTGACGGTAATACCGCCAACCTGCAGATAACTTCCACTGTCATTTGGCCATGCATCCCACTCACCACTGTCATTAGCCACAATACAGTTTTTCTGAATCGTAATGCTTGTCTCCAGCATTTCCCGGATCTGTGCACCGGTCAGCCCTTTTGTGACCACATAATTTCCATATGGGCTGACATTGATCACATCCCCATAGGTGACAGTTCCTGCTGCTATGGAAGAGCGGATTCCACCGGCATTTTCAAAGGCCACGTCCGCGCCTGTGGCAAGCAGATATGCGTCTGTTATTACATTTCCAAGATTTGTCTGTCCGATGCGGATGTGCTCCCACACACCGTCTAATTCTGCTGGAGAGATACCGATGACACGGTTCAGTTCTGTCGCATTTTCTGCTTTGATTTCGTCTAATATGGCTGTCACAGAAGCATCTTTGTCATAGTTCTGTGCCTCCGCGTAATCAACGGTGGTTTTCTGATAATCCACATGAACTGTTCCGTCTGCATTCACGACATTTCCGGACAAAATTTTGACATTGGCAATCTGCCCCAGTTCTTTTAACCGATCTTTGCCATAACTCCAGTCATGGTTTCCCGTGGTCATTGCATCATATCCGCAGGTTTTCATTAATTTTGCTACAGATTCGCCTTTTACCAGTGTCGCAATCGACTGACCGTGAAACGTATCACCGGAATCCAGCATCAGGGATCCGTCTGCCTCTTCAGTAAATTTCTGCGCAATTCCACTCAACCGGTCCATGCCGATTACCTGATTATAATCATCCTCTTCCACCCTCGCATGAATATCATTGGTATGCACAATTTTTACATCAAATGTCGTAGCTCCGGAAGCAGTTCCATCCTGTGCCCAGGCAGATACTGTCCCAAACAGTCCACATACCATCCAGGCCGCCAGTAAGACTGCCGTTGCTTTTTTCTAGTATTTTTTAAATCCTTCTTTTTTCATCTCTTCTCCCTCTTTGTTTCAGGAATATCCTTGAATCTTTTCCAAATATCGATAACTCTCTATACTGAAAAGTTTCTGAACGTACTTTTCTCATTGTAACAGCTTCTTTTTCTCAGAATCACTGTACACTACACTTTTTATTTCAATAACATCTCCACCTCCACGTCATTTCCCACAGAAGTCACTTTTGCGTAGCTTCCGCAGATCAGCGGCATCGACGGTGGAATATGTCCGATATCCAGATCCATAAGAATCGGTACGTTATATTTTCCGAGAATTCCCGTCACTGCCTCATACTGATCCAGTCCCAGAAATTCTTCTCCATTGCAATAAGGGCGACCGATCAGAAAGCCTTTCACATGTCCGAACCAGCCTGCCTGTTCCATCTGCCATAATGCACGACGAATTCCCATGACATTAAGATCGCAGGCTTCGATAAACCAGATAATTCCGTCTTCTTGATAACGTTCTGTAAATTCCTGTACTTTATCATATTTTGTACCAAGAAGCAGTGTCAGTACGTCCAGACAGCCTCCGATCAGACGACCTTCTATGGCAATATCTGCATCCGGCACTTTTTTGCGAATGCAAGGCTCCGTCACATTGTACGGCACCAGCGGATTTTCTTCGTCTTTTAATCCTTCTTTTTCATACAGGTCATAGCCTTTGACAGTCAATTTCTGTCCGGTCAGCACATCAAACGCATCCTGAATCGCCGGATGCCAGGGCTCCATCCCAAAAGCTGCCGCACATGGTCCATAGACGGATGCCACGTCACAAAGTGTCGTCAACAGAAAGGTCATATTCGTATTGTCGGAATAGCCCAGATACCACTTTGGCTTTGCCTGGCGGATTTTTTCAAAATCCACATAGGGAAGATCCTCGCACATCAGTTCACCGCCGCCGCAGGAAATCAACACGTCGCTTGTTTCATTACAATAATACTCCATCAGCTCCTGCCCACATTTTTCCGGTGTATTGCTGATGCCGATGCCACAACCCTCATAACAGTTCGGACCCAGTTCTGTCCGATAACCCATTTTTTCAAAGTTATCCAACGCATGTCCAAAAGCGGTTTTATACGGTTCAATATTGCATCCAAAGGATGGCGCCACAAATCCAATGCAGCCATTCTTTTTTAAAAATTCCGGATATCTCATAATTTCATTTTTTCCTTTCAAAAATACATGTCTACGTGCATCTGACCAATATCTTCCAAGCGGGAAACGCTTCATATTTTGTGAAACACTTCTTGTCGTGCACAATTGCCATTAACTTCAGTATATATTTGCAGAGATAAAATAGCAATCTGTATCGCAGAAATAAATTAACTTGTCATAAACTGCATCATTCGTTTATAATAAATACGCAAAAAACGCGCCCGGACTTTTTATTCCAAAGATTCCGGGCGTACATTAACATAATCGGGATGGATATATAGTATGAAACTCAGTGCAAGAAATCAGTTAAAAGGTACTGTTGTTGCTATTGAAACAGGTGCAGTAAACGGTATTGTAAAAATCGACATCGGTGGTGGCAACATCATCAGTTCTACCATCACAATGGCTTCCATCAAAGAGCTTGGTCTCGAGGTTGGAAAAGAAGCTTACGCAATTATCAAGGCAAGCAATGTCATTGTTGGCATTGATGACTAATATAGCGTATTGATACCATTTAAAAAGGGATCCCACATGAAAGCCAATTCATGCAGGATCTCCTTTTTATATATTCTGATGTTGTTATAGAAAAAATTGACAACCAATTCTCAAGAATTGGTACAATAAATTTGTTACATTTTACTGATTGTGCTTCCGGGACAGTTCAATACCTTCTTTGGTCAGTCCCATTCCACCGCAATAGCATCCCTTTCCATATGTTACTTTCTCCTGTCCATCCTTCTCATATACAATTTTGGAGCGGACATATTTTAAAGGTGCTTCGGACTTGCTGATATCAATGGTTCCTGAAAACGTTTCGTTATTTTTTCGTTCTGCATCTGCAGGATCAGCAATTCCGGTATAGATCTGGCACGAATCGATGCCGTCCTTCTCACAGATATAATCATATGCAAACTCCGTGGATGACGATGATGCCGCCACAGATTCCCAGGTGTTGATTCCCTCGTCATCTGCAGTTCCAATGTCATATACCCAGTCCCCCAGGACATATTTTTCTTCCATTCCATTGGTGTAATGTAAAATAACTGAGTCTGTTTTCATTTCACCGGGTTCCTTTAACCTGATATTCAATATAATACCGTAAAACCGATACCATTGATATCTCGTCTCCATCTTTGAAACCTGAACATCCTCTACTATTATATACGAATCATCCGGAAATGAAACCGACTCCAAAGTTCCTGCTAAGTTTTGATTGGGAGTCAAAAATGTAAATGCTATACTTATTTTCTCATCCACAGCTCCTGCCACATACCCCTCATCCCAGATGAAAAAACTTTTCTGCGCATGTGCATATCCGCTGAACCATAAAATAGTTCCAAAGCATGCTACAATGATAATTCTTATAATTTTTTTCCTCATAAACAGCCCCCAATTATGATTTCACTTATACAAAAAAGTTTGAATGAGTTTAGCGCGTTTCGTGTTGACCTTCTCCAATGAACTCCCCCTCTTCTTCGATGATTTTATACTATCATTACTATTTATATATGTCAAAGCTTCGTGCAAATTTAGAAGAGTATGTGAATCAATTTCCAGATTGTACCTACGAAAATCTTGTTTCACAATTTGGCTCACCAGAAAATGTCGCACAAGATTTATTATTTATACGAGGAGTATTGTTATGACAAGAACATTTTACTCCAGCTCAAAAGCACCGGTATAAAGCTGATAATATTTTCCTTTTTCTTCGATCAGTTTCTCGTGACTGCCTCGCTCGATAATGTGACCCTGCTCCAGAACCATGATAACGTCAGAGTTCTGTACTGTAGAAAGTCTGTGAGCGATAACAAATACGGTACGTCCCTTCATCAGAGCATCCATACCACGCTGAACAATGGCTTCTGTTCTCGTATCGATGGAAGAAGTTGCCTCATCCAGAATCATAACAGGCGGATCTGCAACTGCCGCACGAGCAATAGAGATCAGCTGTCTCTGTCCCTGGGATAAGCCGCTTCCGTCACCGGAAAGTACTGTATCATAGCCATTCGGCAGCATACGGATAAATCCGTCTGCGTTTGCCAGTTTTGCTGCTGCGATACATTCCTCATCTGTCGCATCCAGTTTACCATAACGGATATTTTCCATTACCGTTCCGGTAAACAGGTTGACATCCTGAAGAACCACGCCGAGAGAACGACGAAGGTCTGCTTTTTTGATACGTCCGATATCCAGTCCATCATATGTGATCGTACCTTTCTGAATATCATAGAAACGGTTGATCAGGTTTGTGATGGTTGTTTTTCCGGCTCCGGTTGCACCTACAAATGCTACTTTCTGTCCCGGTTCTGCATACAGCGTAATATCATGTAAAACAGTTTTCTCCGGTACATAACCAAAGTCTACGTCATGGAATTCCACATGTCCAAGCATCTCAACCAGTTCTGTACTTCCGTCTGCCTGCGGCACTTTCCATGCCCAGTGACCGGTACGCTGTATACACTCTGTCAGAACATCACCGTTTTTCTCTGCACGAACCAGAGTGATATTTCCCTCATCCTCTTCTACTTCTTCATCCAGGAGTTCAAAAATACGCTCTGCACCGGCGATGGCCATTACAACGAAGTTTAACTGCTGGGAAACCTGACTGATCGGGTTTACAAAGCTTCTTGATAACTGCAGAAAAGATGCGATGGCACCAAGTGTCAGTACACTGACTCCTGTCAGGCTGATGTTTATCACACCGCTGATACCAAGTGCTCCACCTACGATTGCTACAACAACGTAAAGGATAAATCCGATGTTGTTCAGGATTGGCATCAGAATATTTGCATAAGAGTTCGCCTTTGTCGCATTGACGCAGAGTTCTCCGTTTTTCAGATCAAATCCGGCCTTTGCCTGCTCCTCATGGCAGAATACTTTGACAACTTTCTGCCCGTTCATCATCTCCTCCACATAACCATTTACGTCGCCCAGAGAAACCTGTTGCTTGATAAAGTATTTTCCACTTCGACCAGCCACAGAACCAATTACTTTCAGAATGATAAAAACAAAAACAACAACGATCAGTGTCAGCCAGAAACTGATGCTCAGCATGGAAATAAATACAACCACGATCGTCATAACAGAGTTCATCAGCTGCGGGATACTCTGCGAGATCATCTGGCGCAATGTATCGGTATCGTTGGTATAATGACTCATGATATCGCCATGTGCATGGGTATCAAAATACCGGATCGGCAATTTCTGCATGTGGGAAAACATCTCATCACGGATTTTTTTCAAAATTCCCTGTCCGATGACAACCATAAAACGGTTATACAGATAAGCAGCTACTGCACCTGCAAACAGGATTATTGCAACTTTTATCAGATACTGTTTCAGACCGGTAAAATCAATCTGGGACTGTGTCAGCAACGGTGTGATATAATCATCGATCAGATCCTGGATAAATACTGCGGAGTAAGCAACTGTTGCGGCAGAAATCGCAATACAGATAACTACAAAAATAAAACGAAATTTATATGCGCTCAGATATCCAAGGAGACGTTTCACGGTTCCTTTTGTATCTTTTGCTGCAGACATACGTTTTTTATTATTACTGCTCATCGTCACTTCCTCCTTTCACCTGTGATTCATATACTTCACGATAGATATCACTGTTCTTCAATAATTCATCATGTGTGCCATACGCACTGATCTTACCATCATCCATAACGATGATATGATCCGCATCCTGTACGGAAGAAATACGCTGCGCGATAATAATCTTGGTCGTATCCGGAATTTCCTCCAGGAAAGCCTTACGGATGAGCGCATCTGTCTTGGTGTCTACCGCACTGGTAGAATCATCCAGAATCAAAATCTTCGGTTTCTTCAGTAACGCACGGGCAATACACAGACGCTGTTTCTGTCCACCGGAAACATTATTTCCACCCTGCTCGATATAAGTGTCGTATTTATGCGGAAATGTCTGTACGAAGTCATCAGCCTGAGCCAGCTGACATGCATGGATCAGCTCCTCATCCGTTGCTTTCTCATTACCCCAACGCAGGTTTTCCTTGATTGTGCCGGAGAATAAGACATTTTTCTGAAGTACCATAGCTACCGCATCACGCAGTGTCTCAAGGTCATAGTCACGGACATCTATGCCACCGACTTTGACATCACCGGATGCCACATCATACAGTCGCGGAATCAGCTGCACCAGACTGGATTTTGCAGAACCTGTTCCACCGATGATACCAATTGTTTCACCGGAAGCAATTTTCAGATTAATATTATCCAGTACCGGTTTATCGGCTTTCTTCGCATAATAAAACTGTACATTTTCGAATTCAATAGATCCGTCAGCTACTTCTGTTACCGGATTTTCTTTGTTCTGAATATCGCTTTCCTCTTCCAGAATCTCAACGATACGTTCTGCAGAAGATCTCGCAATGATAACCATTACAAATACCATGGAGATCATCATCAGACACATCAGGATCTGAATTGCATAAGAAAACAGACTCATCAGTTCACCGGTTGTCATACCACCGGCGATGCCCGGCGTATTTCCACTGACAATGATTGCCTTTGCTCCGATCCATGCAACTGCCAGCAAACAGACATTAATGGCAGACATCATAGCAGGTGAGTTAAATGCAAGCAATTTCTCTGCTTTTGCAAAGTCTTTATAGATTTTCTGAGAGATTTTTCCAAATTTCTCATCCTCATGATCCTCACGGATAAAGGATTTTACAACTCTGACACCATGCAGGTTCTCCTGTACGACTTCATTCAGACGGTCATATGTGTTGAACACACGCTCAAAATACGGATGTACATACTGAGCCAGCCAGATCAGAATAAATCCAAGCACCGGAATGGTTGCAAGGAAAATCAGAGAGATTTTCACATTGATACTAAAGGACATTACCATTGCAAAGATGATCATGATCGGTGCACGGACTGCCACACGGATCAGCATCTGATAGGCATTCTGTACGTTGGTCACATCTGTGGTCAGACGTGTTACGATACTTGCCGTTGAGAACTTATCAATATTGGAAAATGAGAAGTTCTGAATGCGGTAATACATATCCTTTCTTAAGTTCTGGGCAAGACCACAGGATGCAATAGATGCCTGATGTCCTGCCATTGACCCGAAGGCCAGTGAGATCATTGCAAATACTAAAAGTATGATTCCATATTTCCAGATTACGGACATTTTTCCGGCTTCGATACCTTTATCGATCAGACTTGCCATAACAAATGGGATCAGTACTTCCATGATAACTTCCACGGTAACATAAACCGGAGTCAGAATACTCGATTTTTTAAATTCCCGCAGAGATTCCATTAACTTTTTTACAAGTTTCACGTTTTACTTTCCTCCTGTTTTTTATTTTTTAATCTGTCTTCCAGACTTTCTTTCATATTTTTCTGCATGCGATGTATGTAATCAAAGAACTGTGCCAGCTCTTTCTCAGTAAATCCCTGAGATAATGTCTGCTCTATCACAGTAAAATCATCCAGCATCAGATCATGAATTGCTCTGCCTCTGTCGGTCAGCACAAGCTTTTTCAAACGTGCATCCCATGGCACACTCTGACGCTCGATCATCCCTTTTTCTACCATCAGGTTGACTACCTTCGATGCCGTAGAACGGGTAATCTCAAAATTTTTCTCTAAATCTTTCTGAAATACATCTTCGTTATTTTTTGTTTTATCTGAAATATATCCAATGATCCAGGCATTGGCCCCTGTAAGACTGTCTATTTTCTTTTTATTCGGTGAATTTTCGATCCAGCGGTGAATCTGATGTGACAGGATCCGAACATCATTCCCGATGCAATCCTTTTTCATAACGCTCCTCCTTCCCAAAGCGTTATTATTATAACGCAAAAAATGTTTGCCGTCAAACAGTTTGACAGCAAACATTTCTATCTTTTTTGAAAATTTTTGTTCAATTTGCTATATTTTATTTTCCTGCTACAAGCCGCTTTGCTTTTTCCATATCCTCTCTGCGCACACAGATAGAATATTGATACAGTTCCTTTGTATCTACACCGGTCGTGACTCCATGTCCACGGAAATTTCGAACCCCTGTCCGCTTATCCGTACTTGTTGTATGTGTTTTATACCGAATCTTATGAGTAGAAAGCATCTCACAGATACGATTGTACTCTGTCACATCTGTCCCCTCATAAATCGTTGTCCCACTAAATGCTGCGATCATACGTTTCTCCTTTTCCCAGCGATAAGAAAACCCCCGCTTATTGCTTCACGCAATTAGAACAGGGGACCTTCTTAATTTGGTTAAAAAATAATATCCGATTTGTTTTTCAGTAACACAATTCCTGAAATCATGACCAGCAGACCAATGATCATGGCACACACACCGGCGATAATCCCCAATATCCCGGAATGTTTCATTTTAAAATAAATTTTCTCCATCTCTTTTTCTCCTCTGAAAACCACAAATTTTTATCACTGTTCAGACGCTTGTCTGATACCTTTATATAAATTTATTTTACCATTATTCTATCCTTATTCCCACAGTTTTTTCTGGCCGAAACATAAATTTTTTATAAAAATAACAGGGAAAACCTAAAAAAATTCCCGTTGGAAAAACTGCACGGATTGCAGCGTGCTAATCTGGTCGTTGCATGGCGATATCCTCATCTGGATGTTTTTGCACAGGCACTGGAACAACCCTCTATTCCCCTGTAATCTCTGTAAAAATAAGTTTCTTTTCTGACAAACAAAAATACGACTGATCCGCCATTCACGAATCAGTCGCATTTTTATTTTTTATACAAATGTAAATCTCACTATGTGATAAGTTCAACTACTTACAGCTGATTATCTCTGAGAACGTCCGATCTCCAGACCTTTCTCGAAAGCTTCTTTGTTCAGTGGAAGTAATTTTGCTTTTTTAGCAAGTTTATGCTCAATGGTTCCCCATACAACTTCCGGAGATACAACCTCTGTATAACCAACGTATACACCAAGCATGATTACGTTTAATACTTTTGCATTTCCCATTTCCAGAGCCATCTCTGTAACCGGAGCTTTTACCACTTTGATATCAGTTCTGTCGATATCCTCTTCCGGTACGATAGAGCTGTTGATGAAAAGTGTACCACCCTGTTTCAGAGTCGGGAGGAACTTCTGCAGGGACGGACCGTTCATAACGATCAGATCGTCCATAACATCACCCAGAGGTGCACCTACCATCTCGTCGGAGATTACAACGAAACAGTTCGCTGTACCACCACGCTGCTCAGCGCCGTAGGACGGGAAGAAAGTAACGTTTTTATCTGTAGAATCACAGGTTGCAGATGCAAGGAATTTACCAAGAGTCATGACACCCTGTCCGCCGAATCCGGCAACACATAAATTTGTTTCCATATTGTCTTCCTCCTATTTATCTCTGATTACGCCCAGCGGATATTCCGGAAGCATTTTCTGCTCGATGAAATCCAATGCGTCTAACGGCTCAAGTCCCCAGTTTGTCGGGCAGCTTGTTACGATCTCTACCATAGAGAAACCTTTTCCGTCGATCTGATTCTGGAACGCTTTTTTGATTGCATTTTTGGTTTTGATAACATTCTGCGGAGTATTGCAGCTTGTTCTTACCAGGTAAGCCGGAGCTGTCAGTTTGTCTAAAATCTCACACATATGCATCGGGTAACCATGCTCTTCCGGGATACGTCCTTTCGGAGCTGTGGAAGCTTTCATACCAACCAGAGTAGTCGGAGCCATCTGTCCACCTGTCATACCGTAAATACCATTGTTGATGAAGATAACAGTGATGTTCTCACCACGGTTTGCTGCAGAAACAGACTCTGCAAGACCGATGGAAGCGAAGTCACCATCACCCTGATATGTGAAGTACAGGCTGTCCGGATTGCTTCTCTTCATACCTGTTGCTACTGCACAGGCACGACCATGCGGTGCTGTAATTGTATCATATGCGATATAATCCATGTGAAGACCGCAGCATCCGATACCAGTAACCATAACTGCTTTCTCTACCAGGTTCATCTCTTCAAGAGCTTCACCGATTAATTTTACAACCGTGCTGTGCATACAGCCCGGGCAGAATCCGGATACTTTATCTTCCTGGATTGTTTTTGTTCTTGAATAAACTAATTCCATGTTCCGTATCCTCCTTATTATCCTAAAATCTTTTTAACAGCCTCGATAACTGCCTCACGGCTCATGATGTTACCACCGGAGCACAGGCATGTCTCGATAGCGCAACGACCTTTAACACCCATCTCTACGTCCTCGATGAACTGTGCCGGGATAGACATCTCTACATCAAGAACTGCTTTACAGATATCGTAGTTGATCTTGTCATAAGAAGCATATGGGAACGGGCTGACTGTAATAGGACGGATCAGACCGATCTTGTATCCTTCTTTACGAAGCATATCTACAACAGATTTGCAGATACGGGCGGAGATACCATAAGCTGTAAGAACAAGCTCAGCATCCTCTACCTGATACTCTTCTACCATTACATCTTTTTCCCAGCTGGCATACATTTTTGCAGCATCTTCGTTCCATGCCTGCATTTTCTTTGTATCCCACTGACCTGGCTGGATCCAGGAACGGTTTGCATAGTCAAGCTCATGACCGATACAAGCCCATTTCTTTTTGCCTTCTTTGATTGCAGCAATCTCTTCCTCTGTCTTCATCTCAGGAAGTTCAACCGGCTCCATCATAGTACCGATTACACCGTCTGCAAGAAGCAGAACCGGGTTCATGTCACGATCTGCATAATCAAATGCTGCATATGTAAGGTCAACTGCCTCCTGTACAGTAGACGGAGCCAGAACCATCATACGGAAACCACCGTTACCGGAAGCTTTTGTAGCCTGGAAATAATCCTGCTGTGCCGGCTGGATAGCACCTACACCTGGGCCTCCTCTGGAGATGTTTGCGTACACAATTGGAACACGTGCTGCTGCACAATAGGAGATTCCCTCGCTCTTTAATGCGATTCCCGGGCTGGAAGAAGATGTCATAGATCTTGTTCCTGCTGCTGCTGCTCCGTATACCATGTTTACAGATGCAACCTCAGACTCACCCTGTACAAAGTTACCGCCTACTTCCGGAAGTCTTCTTGCGAAGTACTCTGGAATCTCGTTCTGCGGTGTGATAGGATATCCGGCGAAAAATCTACAGCCGGCTCTTACTGCTGCTTCAGCGATAGCCTCACAGCCTTTCATTAATACTCTTGCCATAATCTTTCTACCTCCTTATTTGTAGATCTCAATCGCACCATCCGGACAGATACGTCCGCACATACAACAGGCGATACAAGCATCCATGTTTGTCGGTACTACATACTCATAACCCTTAGAGTTTACATCATGTCCGATTTCCAGTACGTTCTTTGGACAGAATTTGATGCAGTAACCACAGCTTTTACAGCGTTCTGATTTAACCACGATTTTTGCCATCGATTAAATCCTCCTCTCAAGATAATAAATACTTGTTATTAATTATTTTTTAAACACTAACGTGCAGTGTTTGAAAGCTTACTTTCCGGATATCTTACCCCCGGCCCGGAACCGGCTGACCATTCGGAAGATCCGTCTGTAACCACGGATAGGTCAGATATAATTCCACCGGAAATACCGGCACATCTGAAGAATCCTTTACTTCTTCGTACAGATCTTCTCTCACGCATGCAAAATCCACCGCAATATACGGTGTCACCATCTCAGCCATCTTGCGGCTGCCCTCGATAAATTCTTTTGCAGTTGTGGTAAGTCCGTTGTTCGGATTGTTTACCATGTGAAGCTTACCGAGCTGAATGTGGGAAACACCAAGAATCTGTCCCAGTGTACCATCAATATGATCAATATCATTTGACCATGGGCGATATGCATTCAATACATAATATACGATGGTATTGTCCTTGTTCAGCTTCGGTGCATAACCGCCAATGGCACGCGCTCCGATGTGATCTCCGCCGACATCCATAACCACATAACAGTCTTCGTCCTTCAGCAGGCGATTGACACCTCCGACAACCGTCGGTGCATCCATAAACTGCTTCTCATGGTGGCAGATAATTCCCATTGCCTCCATCTGTGCTTCGACATCTCTGGAACGAAACAGTGGCTTTGTCATGTCCATGTCAAAGAAATGTACCGGCTTGTCCTGAAGCTGCACCAGCCACTTTGCGAAATTAATGGAAATCTCGCTTTTTCCGCTTCCGGCTTCGCCGACAAATACAAAATTAATGTTGTCTCCAATGAGCTTTTTTAATTTTTCCTGCATTTTGCAGCTTCCTCCGTTCCATTTCCTGATTGGAAATTTACTCATTGGATTTATTCTACTACAATTTCTTCGGTTAGTCACGACTTTTTTGCAAAAAATATTAAATATTATATATCTTGCACGATTTATCGCAAAAAAAGAAGAACAAACGAAAAATTTGCTCTTCTCATACGCTTTTTCAGGAATGCCCTCGTCATTTTCGAATAATAATCATGACTTCTTCCTCATAGCGTTCCGCCAGCGTCTTATACAACATCCGGATAATTTTTGCATGGGCACAGTTTTTTCGGAACGCTCCAACGATCGGAACCGATGCTTCCAGGCGCACGTATTTAAATTTTTTGTCATAAATTGGCTGACACCACAGATCCATAATTGCCGCACTGTCCTCCCGATCCATCAGTGACAATAGCGTGGCATGATTTGGCACCACTTTTGTCTTAGGAATAAATTCTTTCTGCACACAAATCTGTTCCAGATTTGCCCTGGAATATTCCACCGGTGCATCTGCCGACAGATAAAAAACAGAATCCTGAAAATCCGCAATATCTTTTTTTGTTCCGAATTTTTTTGGATAAATCACTGCCTGCGGTACCTGGCAGATTTCCATTACTTCCAGATCACTGTGCAATTTCTCCATCTCCGGAAAATTCATGGTCAGAATAAAATCGAGATTTCCACTGTAAAGCAGATCATACAGCCGCTCATAAGAATGGCTCTCCAGATCCACGTTCAGATATGGAAACTCCTCCTGCAATGCATCCAGCATCAGCGGATAAAATCCTGTTATACTCCATCCCCGTACATATCCGAACTTCAATGTCGTGATATCGGTATTTTCACGCTGGATCAATTCACTTTTCTTCTTTGTCTCTTCAAACTCCCGACTGCATTTTTCAAACATTTCGTAATATAATTTTCCGCTCTGTGTCAGCTCCAACGTCTTATGTGCGGAACGCGCAAACAGCTTTGTATTTAATTCCTTCTCCAGCGTAGCGATCATTCTGCTGACCCCCGGCTGTGTCAGATACAATTTTTCTGCTACTTTTGTAAAGTTCCGTTCTTTCACAGCTTCTAAAAAACATACAATCTGCCGGTCATTCATCTCTTGGCTTCTCCTTATTTCCCCATAAGTCCTTAACATTTCAGGATTTATCATACCATAAATCATATGACAGGTAAACAAATCATTATTTTTCTTCCCGGTCTGAAATTGTTATAATAGATACAACGTAACCGATGGTTTACTGAATGATATTTCATCTCAGAATCACGCACCAAGTCTCACATGCGTTCGACTTGAATTTAATTTGAAGGAGAAGGAAAAATGCAAACAAACAAAGAAGCACTGCTGGCACTGTTAAAAGGTGAAAAAGCAGATTTTATCCCGGAAGTATATTCTACTATGAAAGATGTGGTTTTCCCGGGAGACCGATACATCGAACTTGGAGACAAATTCGATCCTTACGGAACCGGTCCGGACGCCTGGGGCGTACTTTGGACCAATCAGGGACCTGATCCTGTCATCGATGGAAATATGGTTGCCAAAAATTTCAAATTATTTGACGACATGGATGAATGGAAAGAAAAAGTGAAATTCCCGCCATTGGATTTTATGCCGATTGAGCAGATTTTTCAGGGGATGTGTGCCGGCATGCATGTAAATCCGGAGACTGATGTGGTTTCCTGTCTGATTCTTTCCGGACAGTTTGAACGTATGAATCAGCTCATCGGTATGGAAAATGCACTTTGTGCTTTCTATGAATATCCGGACGAAGTACATGAGTTTTTTGATGCTATGTGTGAATATAAATTAAAATGTATTGACCTTGCTTACAAATATCTGAAACCGGATGTCATTCATATGCATGACGACTGGGGAACAAATAAAAATCTGTTTTTCTCCCCGGAAATCTGGCGCGAATTCATAAAACCAAACGAAGAAAAATACGTAAAACGTATCCACGATCACGGTATGCTCTACATCCATCACTCCTGTGGTAATGTCGACAAGATCATTCCGGAACTGGCAGAAATCGGCATCGATGCATTAGAGCCGGTAATGCTCTGTAACGATATCGAAGGCTGTCTGGCATCCTGCGGAGACAAGATCACTCTTATGGGTGGTATCGATAACCAGATGATCGATCAGAAGGGAACTAGTGAAGAAGTAATTCGTGCTGAAGTTCGCCGCGCTATGGATACCTATGTAGGAAAAGGACGCTACATGCCATACTATATTCCTACAAATAAAGAAACCTTTGGCATCTATATTGATGAAGTAACAAAATACGGCAAAGATATTTTCAATAAATAGTTCCCGTATGGTATGTCCTGGAAACAAGCTCATATAAAACGCAGGATATTTTTACAAGTACATAACTTCAAAATATGCTGTAATTAAGAGTAATTATAAAAAACTTCATATAATTTTAAAATCTCATTGTTATAATATAGTTTATAGCAATGAGATTTTTGTTCCATTTACAATTCATATATAACCAGTCTTTTCATCAAATATTATGAGCATACTATATATTGCTCTGGGGAAATAAAGGAGAGAGATACAAAATGACAAAAAAGAAAAAAATTACTGTTCTGATTATCGGCATCATCCTCATTATTGCCGTATGTTTCAAAGGAGAAGCACTGTTTAGCAGATTTTCCGATTCCCGAAGCCTCTGGTATTTTTCCGGCGATACTGAGAAAAAAATCCAGGATCTGAAATCCGTCCCGGAAGATGCCTTAAAAGATTATGACTCTCTGATGGTCGTTGCACATCCGGATGATGAAACAATCTGGGGTGGTTCCCATCTGGAAAACGGCAAATATGTCGTTGTCTGTATCACCAACGGAACCAACAGCACACGACGCAAAGAATTTGCCAATGTCATGAAACAGACCGGCTCCATCGGTCTCATGCTGACCTATCCAGATAAAACGAACGGTGAACGCGACAACTGGGATTCCTGCAAAGAACAGATTCAGAAAGATATTGATACCATTGTCAGCAAAAAGAACTGGGCCACAATTGCCACACATAATCCGGATGGCGAATACGGGCATATCCACCATCAGATGACCAGTGCCATCACCACTCAGGCTGTTGAGCAGCAAAAATTAACTGACCACTTATATTACTTTGGCACCTATGTAAAAGCAAAAAATATGGAAAAGGAAAACTACCAGACATATCTGGAAAATCCACTCACTTCAGATGATCTTGAGTCCAAGCTCTGTCTCACAAAACTATATGCTTCTCAGGCGAAAGTCATGGATCATCTTGGACATATGCTGCCTTACGAAAACTGGATTCCGGCATCTGAATACGCCAGTACAGCGTTTCTTAAATAAGTGCCATATAGAACGCAGGATTTTTTTACAAGTGTGCAATTTCAAAAATATAGGCGTAGCGGGCTAAGCCGAGGCTTTTGGTCTTGTACACTTGTGAAAACAGACAAGTTATATGTGATACCTTTTCATAATAAATCCCGGATCTGATTTTTCAATAATGTCAACGACCTGGGCAATCACCTTCGGATCTTCATGTCGTGCATCCAGGGAAAAATCTACATAATCCGGGATAACGGTATGTACATTCGGATGGCATACAAGTTCACCGGTTGTGTATACAAGTTCCGGATCCAGTTTATCCAGTTCCTCATGCAGATATTCAAGTACTTTTGCGGCTGCAAACAATGCATCTTTTCTGTATTTCATCGGTGTAGTTCCGGCGTGATCTGCCTGACCGTAAGTGCGGATACGGTAGTTTACCATACCAAGCACACAGGTAACAACACCGATATCATTTCCGGCTGCCTCCAGAATCGGTCCCTGCTCAATGTGAAGTTCAAACATGGCCTTGTACTCCTCCGGGTTCAGACGATTTTTGATATCACCTTTATATCCGGAAGCATTCAGTGCCATCTCAAAGGTCTTTGTCGGATCCAGTACGGATTTGGACGCCATCATATCTTCAAATTGAAAGTTTTTTGCAATATCTTCCGGCAGATATTTCTTACAGATGATTCCGGATGCCATCATGGCAGGTGGATATAAGGAACCTTCCTCATTTGTCCAGATCATGGCTGTAATGTCATGCTTGTGCGGAATGTTTTCTGCTGCAATCGTCTCCAGTACTTCCATGGCGCCCATAACGCCAAGAATTCCATCATAATTACCACCGTTTTTTACAGAATCACAATGGGATGCCATGACAATATTTTTCAGAGACGGATCCGAACCTTTCAGTGTTGCATATACACAGGCTACATCATCGGTCTTGATCTCTGCTCCGATTGCCTCCATCCGGCGGATAAACTCTCCTCTGGCCTGCAATGCTTCCGGAGAAAGGGAATATCTTGTGATTCCACCGTGACCTGCATCACCAAATTTGCTCATTGTGCTGATCTTATCCTGCATTCTCTCTTCACTAAAATGATTCAGTTTCTGTTCAAACCGGCTTCCTGCTTTTTGCAAATGTTTTGCCAGGTGTGATTGCCCCTGCCGGACAGATTGTCAGGCACAGATGGCAGCCCACACATTTCTTTCCGTTTAAAACCGGATGTCTGCTCAATATTTTTAAATCCCACATAGGGAGTATTTTCTTTTCGCATATCCGCAAAGCGCGGGGATACTTCCTCCGGGACAAACAGCCCGATGGTCTTGAATGCCACTCAGCCCCAGCCCATATCAAAGGCTTTTGCCACCATTTCATAATTACTTCCGACGACGGAAGAGGAAAGTAAAAACGGGTTTTCACATTTCACACCGCAAATACTCGTGGTCAGATCTACCTCCGGTTTTACAGCTGCGCCAATCCTGCGGATCTGCTCGATGACTTCCGGGATTTCCACGGCACTGTCTAATTTGCTTCGCCGACAGGCTGTCATACACACCGGATTGCTGCAGTCCATACAGGAGATGTCTCCGACTTTTTCTGCCGCTCCCATATGATTTTCAAACCGAAAGGAGCGGATGATATCACTGACTGGAAGATATGAAGTGCAGGCATGGCTGCAAGGAGCATTTTCACATAACAGGCAACGGCTCGTCTGGGTTTTCAAAAATAATTCCCGATTAAACATGGCTGGTCTCCTTTCTTTCATTTTTGGGGTTGTGAAGTGTGGGACAGGCTGTCCGACTCCGTTTCACACGCAGGCACGAATGATTTTCTACATTTCCTGCGGCGCTCACCAGAACAATATCCCAGAATACGTAAATCGACATCGCATGTTTTAAGGACTGAGATAACATACAGCCCAGTCCGCCATCACCCTGAAAGGTATCTACCAGAATGGATGCGGTGATTGCCATCGGTGCTGCAATTTTCAATCCGGTGAAAAAATACGGGATACAGGATAGAATCAGCACTTTTTTGTAAATTGTTCTGCGGTTTGCCGCATAGGAATACATCAATTCATATTTTTCCTGCTGTACCGATTTCAGACCTGCCAGTGTATTGGCTGCCACCGGATAAAAAGTAAGGATTGCTGCGATTACGATTCGGCTGACTCCGATACTTCCGGTCAGAGAAAGGATAATCGGTGCCATACCAAGAATCGGAATCAACTGAATCAGCATCAGATATGGAAATGCGATTTTTTCCACGATTCCGGAAAGTTTCATCAGAAGTGCCAGCCCGAATCCGGCTACCATACCAATGAGAAATCCGACGGCTGCCCGAAGCAGTGTCTGTACGGATGCAAGTGCCACAACCTGAAGAGCGGTCTGTGTACCAGTTACCTTTTTTGTTGAGATTAAGGAATACAGGATCTGGTAAATATGCGGAAGTATATTTTCCGGTGTCCGCTTTATTGTGGTTACAACACAGGCCATGATCTCCCCTATGGCTACGATACAGAGGATCCATACCAGTGTCGGCATCCATTTTTTATCTGTAATATTTGGATGGTTTTTCATTTTTGCAGGCTTCTTTCCGGCAGTTGCGCCGGCTTTCTTATTTATTGCCTTTGCATATGCTTTTGTTTTCATAGGCTGCCTCCCTCGAAATGAAATGATTTCGAATAAACTTTTATTCTCATAGACTGCCTCCCTCGAAGCTGTTTCTTACTTTGGATACAAGTTCTGCAAAATGCATCGTATCCCGGTCTTCCAGTCGTCTCGGTCGGTCGATATCCACATCAATGACTGCGGATAACCGTCCCGGATACGGGGATAATACGCAGATCCGGTCAGACAAAAGAACCGCTTCCTGAATGTTATGTGTGACAAAAATGATTGTTTTATTTGTCTTGGACCAGATATCCAGCAGATCCATGTGTAACTTTTCTTTTGTAAATTCATCCAGTGCTGAGAATGGTTCATCCATCAGCAGAAGTTCCGGTTCCATACCAAGTGCTCTTGCAATTCCGACTCTCTGCTGCATACCGCCGGATAACTGTTTCGGATAATGATCCGCGAAATCGGAAAGTCCAACCAGATCCAGCATTTCCTGCGATCTCGCCGGAAGCTTTTTCGGATCGTAATCCATGATTTCCAACGGTAGTTCAATATTTTTTCGAACGGTTCTCCAGCCCAGCAAGACCGGGCTCTGAAAGACAATTCCGAATTTCTGCTGCAGCCTTACCTCCCGCGGTGTCATACCATTGATTCTGACAGTACCTGTGGTCGGCTCCTGCAGATCTGCAATGATACGAAGTAATGTGGTTTTTCCACATCCAGACGGACCAAGCAGGGAAATAAATTCGCCTTTTTTAATATCAAGGTTCACATCCTTCAACGCCTGTACATCATTGCCCTGATTGTCCTTAAAGGTCATGCCGACATAATTAATCCTGATCTGAATATCATCATTCATTAACGCTTTACTTTTCATTTCCTGCATAGGTTTTACCTCCGGCTTCTAATTATTTTCATTCGGAAAGTGTGTGATTCTTCTTTCTCAATCGTTTTCACGTTATACATTTGTCTGACAGGAAATTTTTAAATTTTCTATGAGACAAAAAAGAGCGGCAAAGAAGTTTCTTTCATGACTTCTTTGCCGCTCTAAAGTTTCCTGTGAAAAGGTGTTCTTTAATTTACGGTTGATTATACGCATTTACTAAAACGATTTCAATTTCCCTGTGCACAATTTTTTTGTGCTGTTGCACACGAACTCAAAAATTACATTACCTTTTCTGCGTACCATTTATGTTAGATTGTTTTGAATTACTATTAAATGGATTGACCAAAAACAACCCTATTGCAAGCACACTGCACAAAATTATATCTGCTAATAATATTTTGGTCAAATTATATCCCATCAAAATCATCCAGAAGGAACTTAAAAATCCACCCAAATTCATAAAAGCTAAAATAATTGATGTACCCGTTCCAATAGTTGATGATGGGGTCGCTATTCCAACCCATTCGGTAAACGCTGCAAACTGCCAGTTAAATCCTATTCCTATCAATCCATATCCTATTCCCATAATAACTGCAGTCTGTCCCACCAAAATAATCCCTGCACCAAGTGCCACGCATCCGAACGCCAATAAAAACATTGCACGTTTTATATATTTAAACAATATACCAAACAGCAATCCCGCAAACATTCCTGTTATAGAAAATGCAGTAAGTGCCACTGCTGCAGCGGTTGCTCCACCTGCATGTCTGACTTCATATAATGTGGATGCACTCATCATAACGCTCAAATTGCACGCCTGAAAAACCAGCATCAGCATTCCAATCAGTAATACTATTCGTGCATTTAATTTCTCTATCCTTATTTTTTTACTTGTATTTCTGACTGCTTTCAATTCTTCATCCGGCAGAAAAAATGACATAATCACTGCAATTACAAAGAATATATGTCCCCCAAAAGCCAAATTCCATGAAATATCAGCCAACACACCAGAAAGCATCTGAAATGCAATTCCACCAATATTCATTGTAAAAGTTCCGACGCCAATCAACATTGCACGCTTATTTCCCTGAAAATGCATCATAATCAATGCATTTCCAAGCGGAGCAATCAATCCCATCGCAAAACCAAACACAAGCCGTACCAAAAGAATCAATGCATAACTATTCAACCAAACAGGCAGAACACCAAAAACCAGACATAAGGAACTTCCCAGTATTGCCAGTGTCTTTGTCCTGATTTTTTTTCCCATCATCGCTCCGGCGATCAATGACCCTGCCATCATACTCAAAGTAGCAACCGTCTGTATAAACGAAACATCCCGATTCGGGAAATGTGTAGCTAATGTAGCCAGTGCCGGTGTAATCGCATTGGAACCTAATCCCATTAGAGTAAGACTCAACATTGCCATTGTCGCTAATGTCTCTGACCTACTTATTTTTGTTTGTTGATAACTACTCATTCTTTACTCCACAATACGTTCTGATCCATTATATAATTCTGTTCTTCCAAGTGGTTTATTTGAACACAGTGCAAATAATACCGCTCCAATTGCAGAACAGATAATCAATCCTATAAATGTCGCCTTGAAGCTACCAGTTACACTTGCAAGACTTCCAACCAACATAAATCCAAAGGATCTTACAATGGTATTTAAAATAAATATAACTGTCCATGCAGAATCAAAATCATATCTTCCCCATACAGATGCGGTCATGGAAATAGCAAGATTATTTGCACCACCAATAATAGAAGCAAACATTACAAGCGCAATATACATCGTAATAATGTTTGGCACTAATGCGATACCTACTGATACAATGAAATAAATAAACATTGCAATCGTTGTCAGCCGTGTTCCGATTTTTTCATCAATAATCCCCCAGATAACAGATGCTGGCATCGCTATAAAAGAGGTTATTCCCATCAAGAAAATTGCCTGATTTATCTCAATTCCTGCAGATGCACACATTGGAATAAAATTACTCATAATTCCAACAGTAAACATAACCAGAACTCCGCCACCAATTCCAACAAACCATGTTTCTTTTGTTTTTAATAATTTTTTAACTGTCCACGGACTGGTTTGACGATATTTCATACCTTCCGCATGCATTGCCTCCAGTTTTTCTTTTGTTAAAGTACGATCGTTATCTGGATATGCCCCGCACTGCTCCGGATCGCTTTTGACCAGAAACGCACAAACTACTGCCAGAATTGTAAAGGCAATCGCATACAAATCAAATGATGCTGCAAAGCTAAAATGTTCAATCATAAATGTTTGACTTTTAATATAGGTTAATCCAACCATACACGCACCTACAGTTACAAATCCCATAACCGAACCCTTTCGGGTCGGAAACCAATTCGCAATCAGGGATGCAAGACCAATTTGACAATATGCGCTGGACGCGATAACACAAATAGTATACCACAGTGCATATGTAAGGATTGATGTGACGCGCCCCCACATAAACATTGATACTGCCCCCATAATACATCCTGCAAGTATTAACGATTTCGGTCCACGTTTTTTACACCACCAGCCAAATACAGCTGCTGCAACAATTGATAAAATGTTTGCCATTGTTCCAAATCCATTCAATACCGCAATATCCCATCCATACATAGCGTTATATTCCGACATAATAACATTCAAAGAAGTTACCGGGCATCCTGAACCTACCCAAAACAGAAAAAAGCAAAATATTACAATTCCCCAACCCTTTACACCATAATTAAATTTTTTCATACCTAACCCTCCTCGTATAAGGTATCTCTGCGAATTTAATTGTCCTCTTTCCACGGATCCTTTTCTTCCAAATATGCAAAATATTCATCTAGCGTAAAATCGTTCTGTTCAAATGTATACTCGATTTTATCTTCCGCTGTTGGTTTATGCAATGCATGTTTTCTTGATCCCTCAAATGTCTCATACGGCTCCGGCGGCTGTGGCCAAAATTTGCGAACTTTATTTACATCATATTCTTCACAAAAAGATTTCTGACGATCCGCAAATCCAGGCATATCCGTCGGTACAAAATCATCGTGTGGTCTTTGCTCTGTAAACGGTTTACACGTTGGACACATAATATCCGGCATAATCTGCAGATGCCAAATTTTCCAGTGACCATTTTCAACAATAAAATCTGCCTGATATTTTCCATACATCCAATTAGGATCAAATGGACAGTCAGGATCTTCCGGATGTTCTTTCGCTGTCTCCGGTCCAAAAGTTTGCCATTCTGCTTTTGCTGTCTTGCAATCTGCTGCAACCTCAATTAAAGGATTATAAATTGGATGCTCACAGTACCACCCTTTTCTTGCTCCGATAGACTGTTCATGTTTTGCAATTCCTTCTACATAATTTTCATAAAGCCCCTCTGCCTCATGATATTGTCCCCACATCGCAATTTCGATTGCTACTCCAGGCGTTCTCATTGCAAATTGATCCAAGCAGTCTCTCTGTCTTCCACCAGAATGATAATAATTATAGCGAGCCATGGTATTGGCAATCTCTGTCACAGCCTGCGTCCGCGCAAGCTGAAGTTTTAGAGCTTCCAGTTCTTTTTCAAGTAACTCTATTCTTCTTTCCTGTTCCATAATAAAATCTCCTTTTTCAGTGTTTTTCATTCCAGTGTGATTATATAACTATCATACTTGATATTCGTACCTCTGTACATTGAATAAACCGCATCTCCCTGTTCCAAAAATTCAATGCAGTATTTCCTTCTATTACTGTTATAATAGGTACAGAAACCATTATACATTTTTTCACGTCTTGTTTATGGGGGACCATTATTATGACATTTGAACAACTAGATTATTTTTTAACTACTGCCAAATACATGAATTTATCCAAAGCTGCCACAGAGCTATTTATCAGCCATTCTGCCATCAGTAAAAGTATTGCTGCTCTGGAAGAAGAACTCGGTACACATCTCTTTGTACGAAAAAACAATGTCCTTACCCTTACACCATCAGGCGAATATCTGCAAAAGCAGAGCACTTATCTGCTTCAGATTTGGAATACAACCAAACAACAGCTTCAACTCATTGAAAATTCGATTTCAGGTACCATTACATGGGCAATTCCAGCTATTTTTGAAACCAAACTATTTTCTACCATTACGAAATTGGGACAATTGCACCCGGAAATTAACTTTATTTTCAATTCAGAGGATCCACTTCTGATTCTCCAGACCATCCGAAATAACCGTGCTGATATCGGAATTGTATTTTCTTATCAACTAGATGAACTTGAACAGAACATGGAATATCGTTACTTGTTTAAAGATTATTTCTGCGTCATTGTAAACGCACAACACCCCTTAGCCACCCATGAAAACGTCTGTCTGGAGGATTTAAAAAATGAATGCCTTATTTTTCCACCAAAACGCGCAAACATCAACCCGGACATTAAACCACTGCAAAAATTTCTTGATTACGATTATCATAAAATTTATCAGGCTAACGGACTAGATGAATTATTTTTTCAGATTGCCATCAACAAGGGAATTTCAATTCTTCCAAAAGGAACTCTCCAAGGGCGTAATTTTGATTTTAAAACACTTCCCATCCGGGATATTGAAGATACTTACTATACCTGTCTTGTTTGGGATAAGAAAAATACAAATCCAGTTCTTCCATTTGTAACAGAACAGATTCTCAGCCAGTTTCAATCTGAAAATCTGACATAATTTTTTCATAAACATCAAAAGTGACAGGGCTATTGCTTTAACGAATAATAAATCGTGCAATAACCCTGTCACTTTTTTATTGAATTTTTAAACTATGCGAGATCTATCGCTGCATGATATCCCATTCCAACAGCATCTACGATACGACCACTCTTAAAACAATCACCAATGGCAACCACATCATAACAATATTTTTGCATCTCTTCTGTCACACTAGTATCTTCCTTCATTCCAACACAGTAGAGAACCGTATCCGCTTCAAAAAATGTCTCTTTGCCATCTTTATCCTCTCCATAAACACCACGCGATGTTATTTTTGTCACAGTAGTATTGACTGTTCCATGAATTGGTCGTTCAGACCAATATGCCATCATACCACAATGATGAAATGGATTATCCTCTGGTGCAAGTTCACTTCCCATCTCGATAACTTCAACTTCATGACCAGTATTTGCCAAATGTGCACCAACCTCACATCCTACAAGCCCCCCACCAATAATAACAATTTTTTTACCTAATTTTTCAGAATGATAATATGCATCTGTCGCATACATAACATTCTCTCCGTCAATTCCTGAAATATGCGGAATTATCGGCTTGGCACCTATTGCGACAAGAATTGCATCGGGTTGCAAAGTCTCGATTAAGTTTTCTGTCGCTTGTGTATTCAGACGTACATCAATATTTCGTTTCATTATCTGTCGAATAAGATATTTACGATATTTTCTCAGCTGAACTTTAATGGAATCATGATCTGCAAAACGAATTACACCGCCAAGTTCCTCGTTTTTTTCTATCAGTACAACTTTATGTCCGCGATCTGCTGCCGTGATAGCTGCTTCCATTCCAGCCACGCCACCCCCAATTACAAGTACTCTTCTAGAACACACTGCTAAAGGTACGTGGCGTGTACGATGTTCATGTGCCATATGCGGGTTAACCATACATTTTGCTTCAAAAAATGCAACTTTATTGGATCCTAAACAATGATTGCATCTCAGACATGGAACGATATCTTCTTCCTGGTTTCTTCGAATTTTATTTGGTAGCTGTGGATCAGCCATAATAGCACGTGCCATAGCCACCACATCAGCTTTTCCTTCTGCCAAAAAACGTTCAGCCACTTCCGGGCTCGCAATCCCTCCCATCACAACAACTTTTGGTTTAACTCCAGCTTTTTTCATAGCTTCCGCCCACTTGATATTCAGGCCTTCCGGTTGGAATGCAACTTCTTGAGTCAGATACGCGGTTTCCGGACCACATCCTGCTGAAATATGTACAAAATCAATCAAATCTTCACACTCTTTTACGAAATAAATACTTTCCTCAATATCTTTTCCATCTTCACAATAATCTACCGCCGAAATACGCAATTCAATTAGAAAATCTTCTCCACAAACTTCACGTATTCTCTGTAAAATCATTTTTGGAAATCGAATGCGATTTTCCGGACTTCCACCATATTTATCCGTACGTTTATTAAAATGCGGTGATAAAAACTGATTAAGTAACATTTCATGCCCTGCATGAATCATACACATCTGAAAGCCACAGCCCTTTAAAAATTTGGCAATATTTGCAAAATATTCCACTGTATCCAGAATCATCTGTTCTGTCATCTGAACCACTTCCACACCATCTTCGCGTATAAATCCCATTGAGCTCATCGGCGGAGTATTAGCATTTTCTTCCAATCCAGCCATAAATCCTGCATGATTAATTTCTGCCGATGCCACGGCTCCATGCTCTTTTATCGCTGTTGCAAGCTCCGTAAATGCCATATCTGTAAAGCAATTGGTGAAATAGCGATTAAAATGTCCACCATTATCCCCATAACCACCAGGTCCCGTAATATTGCCCTGTGTAATCTGAGCCACCGCCCCTCGCTTTTTCTTCAATATATTCTATGCCAAGATCATTTGGTGCACCATATGTTACATGCGATAATGCACACGGTGCTAAAAAAATATGGTTCTTAAAATGAACCCCTTTTACAGAAAATGGTGCCATTAGGTGCGGATACTTCTGTACAATCATATATTCTCTCCTTACTTTAAACATACTTACAAGTTTTTTTTATCATCACACTGAAAATGTCTTTCCTTTACACTTCCACTGTAATAAATTTGAAGGAGATTGTACATTGAATAAAGAGAAACAGACTGTTCCGCAAATTCAATGACTAATCTTATATGTTTAATTTTTGTTCTTTCTCCAGAAGTTGTGCATCTGCAAGTGCTGTCTCGGCTTCCTGTGCAATTTCCTGCGGGCGCTCGGATTCCAGCACTCTGCTGTGTTTTTCCACAAGGATCCAGCCGGTTGCCAGCGGTACAAATCCAAGATACGCCGCCCGGACGTCAAAAGCATTTACTGCAATGGCTCCGTAACATGCTCCGATAAAGAATGAAATCACTGTATTGGAATACAGGATACCTTTCCGTCTGAATTCCTTATCTTTCGTCAGCGCATATTGTGTCCAGCCAAGCACTGCCTGCTTGAAGTTGTTACTGGAAAAGATGGTGGAACTGTTATAGCCATTTGCTGATGAATACACGCCCCACTGAAACGCGGAGCAGAAGAAAATCGGATACAGACCGACCAGTACCGGTTTTAGTGGCAATAATGAGGAAATTACCAATCCGGCTGCATCTACCAGAATCGCCACTTTTCGCATATTCAGGCTCGAATAGTTTGTTAAGATGTACGACGCTACCACACCACCGCCAAAAAGCGGTAATGCAAGCAGTCGCAGTAACACATCGTACCACTCACCTGACACCAGCGATGCCGCCATCTCCATCAGGTTTCCGGTCTGAGCCGAACCAAAATTTCCCATATGTAACAAAATCGCATATGCACCGAGGAATCCACCCACAAGGGCGAAATTCCAGTGAATAAATGCTTCCCACTGATCTTTTGTAACTTTCTGTCTCATACTAATGCCTCTGAATCTTTTCTACATTTTTTCTTCTATTTTTATCCGGATGCTATTCTAAATCCGAATGGAATGGATGTCAATCTTTCTAATTATTTCAGGACATATATCACAAAAATTTTATCAAAAAACTACATTTTTTCTACTAAATTATCAAATTGTTTGTCATAAAATCTCTCTAAAACAAGCGTCTATCACACATTTTCCTTTTTTATACATATTGCACAACCTGATTTTTCCCACAAAAAAATAAATTGACATCTCGCCAATGCCAGTTATATGCTATATGGTAGCAGAGCGCGTAACACTGCTTTTCATCATGTCTGGCACAGCATTTTCTATGACAGTGCATTGTCTTCTTTCTGTTCCAACATAACGTTTCTTATATTTCCACTCAAAGAATAATGTTATTCTTTATCTCTACAAAGGAAGGTGTTTCTCTTTATGAACCAATCAATCTCTGATATTGATATTACTATCAACCCCAAAGACAACAGATGGCAATCAGCCAGTGGCATGGTTCCAGTTCCGTTAACCAATGATTATCTCTTCTGTGCCATGCTCCAGAAGAACAAATTCGTTTTAAAATCTCTAATCTGTTCTTTACTACATTTATCAACAGAAGAAATAAAAAGTGTTGAAATTACAAATCCTATTGAATTAGGTGACTCTCTGAAAGAAAAAACTTTTATCCTTGATATTAAAGTAATCATGAATTCTGATACAATTGTTAATCTTGAAATGCAGGTTGTAAATCAACATGACTGGCCCGAGCGCTCTCTTGTATATCTCTCCCGTAGTTTTTCCAAACAGTTAGAAAAAGGCAGCCATTACTTCTCATTAAAAACTGCCATTCATATCAGTATTCTTGATTTTACTCTCTTTCCCGAATATCCAGAATTTTTTTCTACCAATTATGTAATGAATCAGAAAACACACAAAATCTACAGTGACAAATTCCGGCTATATGTGTTATGCTTGACTCAAATAAATATGGCAACTGAAGAGGATAAATTCTATCAGATTGATACATGGGCACGCCTTTTCAAATGCCAGGATTGGAGGGAATTGCAAATGCTTGCCAAAACGAATCAAGATATTCAAGAAGCAGTATCTACCATTTATCAGCTGACACAAGACGAAAAAATCAGATATCAGTGCGAACGTCGTGCAGAAGCAATCCGTCGCGAAGAAAGTGAACGCTATGAAAAAGATGTCATCCTCCGTCAATATCAAGAGGCTACTTCCGAAAACGGAAAACTGACAATTGCCAATCGAAAACTCGCTTCTGAAAACGAACAACTGACTTCCGAAAACAGCCAACTGACTTCTGAAAACAGCCAACTGACTTCCGAAAACAGCCAACTGACTTCCGAAAACAGCCAACTGACTTCTGAAAACAGCCAACTGGCTTCTGAAAACAGCCAACTGACTTCCGAAAACAGCCAACTGACTTCTGAAAACGAGCGCCTTCGTAAATTACTTGCAGAATACCATATCAATATATAAGTAAAAAATAAACCAGTGGATAGAAAAAATAATGCTTACGCATCATGTTCTACATTCCACTGGTTTTCCTTTAGAAATTGCTTTTAATAGGCTTCTTTATAAATTTCCACACAATCCTCGAAAGATGGTACCTTTCTCGTATTTCCCGGGCTTCCGCTGTCCAGCGCATCCTGCGCCATCTTCGGAATGGTCGCATCGAATTCCTCTCTCGGAATGCCATACTGTTCCAGTGTCGGTACTTCGCACACTTCACAGATATGTCCGATGGCTTTCAGAAACAGCTCTGCTGCCGCGATATCGCCCTGTTTCTCATCGGCCACACCAATTGCCCGTCCAAGATCTGCAAATCGCTCATAGGCGCCTTCCAGGGCAAAGGAGAAGCATGCTTTCAGCAACATGGCGTTGGAGATGCCGTGTGCCACATGAAATAACGCTCCGATTGGACGACTAAGCCCATGCACCAGTGTCACACTGGAATTGTTGATGCAGATACCTGCTTCCAGTGCTGCTAGCGCCATCTGATGTCTGGCTTCCCGGTTTTTACCGTCACGATAAGCAACCGGCAGATATTTCATAATCCGCTTTACCGCTGACACTGCCAGTGTATCGGTCATATCCATCGCTTTTCTGGAGGTATATGCTTCCACGGCATGTGTCAGAGCATCCAGACCAGTAGCTGCTGTGACTGACTGTGGAGATGACAGACTAAAGGTCTCATCCACGATGGCAATCTTTGGAATCAGGCAATCTCCTTTCAACAGCATCTTAATATCATTCACTGAATCTGTAATGACAGTAAATTTTGTTGCTTCCGAACCGGTTCCTGCAGTAGTTGGGATTGCCACCACAGAGCCTGCCATTTTCGTAATTTCTTTTCCGTTAAAATCTGAAATATTTCCCTCATTTGCAGCCATGACAGCAATCGCTTTTGCCGCATCCAACGGGCTTCCGCCACCAAATCCGATGCAATAATCACAGCCTTTTTGCAGAAAAACGCTGACCTCGGCTTTAATCATGACATCCGTTGGTTCACCGGTCAGATTTCCTGCTCCGAAGGAAGAACCATGATACCTTCTGTAACGGCTAAACACTTTATTTCTTCCCGTGTACATACGGGCAATTTTTACAGCATTTTCATTGGCATCCGCGCCGGCATTCGTAAAAAACACTTTACCGAAATTATCCGGAAGCAGATCAATGATCATTTTTCCAAGGGTTACTCTGCTCTCTGCCCCATAAGCCGGTCCGACGAAACAAAATTTGTCTACCTGTGCTTTAATGGCATCTCCGATTGCTTTATTTCCAAATCCAACATTCAGGTTTACAAGCTATGAGGACATGTCTGTATAACGGTTGCCCTCGGCATCATACATATAGATACCTTCTGCATGATCGATGACGATTGGATTCAGCCCGGCCTGTTTGCTCCATGACTGCAATACATATTTTTTACTTGTCTCTTTGATTTCCTGAGCGTTCATATCCTGTTCCTCCTTAAAAAAAGGAGCCCGCACCATATCCGGTGTTGACTCCTTTGCGCTACCTTTATGTTTTGGTTAACGCCATTTTAGTTTGTTTTATCGGTGGAAACAAGGATTCTAAGCCTAAGTTTTTCTATGCTAAAGCACACACCCTTACTTCTTCTTCCTGCTTCTTCTCACTCTGAATTTCGGGCATTCCACTACCTGACAGCGAAAACTCTGCTTGCAGTCCTGTCTGCACTCCTGACACATTTCGTTGTACTGGATTTCCTGCGCCTCATTCAGCAAGAAATCTGCTTCGCCCATGGGCATGCCATAGATCAGTTCCGACAGATCTAACTGTTCATATGTTTCTTCATTTTCTGTATCCGAAAATGGTTTTTCCGGCAGATTATTTTTGCTCATCGGCTGCTGCCTCTGTCGCAGTCTCTGCGTCGGTTTCTTCCGCATCCTCTGCAGCTTCTTCGCCTTCTAATGTCTCATCCTCTTTGACTTTTGTGATGCTTGCCACCGTAACGTCATCTTCCATGTTAATCAGTTTCACACCGGAAGTTACACGTCCGAGAATAGAAATATCACTGACTTTCATACGGATGATAATTCCTTCGGTGTTGATGATCATAATCTCATTGTCATCATTTACACCTTTGACACCAACCAGATTACCGGTCTTCTCTGTAATCTTGTAGCATTTTACACCTTTACCGCCACGATTCTGCGGAGTAAATTCATCCATCGCCGTACGTTTTCCAAGACCACGCTCAGAAACGATCAGCAGATGCTCACCCTGTGTATTCAGCTGCATACCGATGACTTCATCACCATCCGTCAGATTCATACCAATGACGCCCATGGATACTCGTCCGGTGCATCTTACATCTGTCTCATGGAAACGGATACACTGACCATATTTTGTCACAAGGAAGATATCCTGTGTATCATCTGTAAATTTAACCTCGATCAGCTCATCATCTTCACGTAAAGTAATGGCTGCCAGACCTGTCTTTCTGACATTTGCATAATCTGTAATAGCTGTTTTCTTTACGATACCATTCTTGGTCGCCATAAACAGATACCAGCCATCTCTGTAATCCTTGATCGGGATCACTGCTGTGATCTTCTCACCCGGTGCAAGCTGCAACAGGTTGATGATAGCGGTTCCGCGGGCTGTTCTGCTGGCCTCCGGAATCTCATAAGCCTTCATACGGTATACTTTTCCGGTATTGGTAAAGAACATCAGATAATGATGGGAGGTTGTCATAAACAGTTCCTCGATATAATCATCATCGATGGTCTCCATGCCTTTGATACCACGGCCGCCACGATGCTGTGCACGGAAGTTGTCAGCACTCATACGTTTGATATAACCAAGTTTTGTCATTGCAATAACAGTATTGGTCACCGGAATCAGATCTTCCATGGAAATATCGTACTCGTCATATCCGATGGATGTACGTCTGTCATCACCGTATTTTGCGCTGATCACCATGATTTCTTCTTTGATCACACCAAGCAGTTTTTTCTCATCTGCCAGGATTGCTTTCAACTCAGCAATACGTGCCATCAGCTCTTTGTATTCTGCTTCCAGTTTCTCACGTTCCAGACCGGTCAACGCTCTCAGACGCATATCTACGATTGCCTGAGACTGTGTATCGGTCAGACCGAAACGCTCCATTAATTTTGTCTTTGCTTCCTGTGTCGTACGGCTGCCACGGATGATGGAAATTACTTCATCAATGTTATCCAGTGCGATCAGTAAGCCCTGTAAAATATGCGCACGCTCTTCTGCTTTGTTTAATTCAAATTTTGTACGTCTGGTCACAACATCTTCCTGATGTCTCAGGTAGTGTTTCAGCATATCCAGCAGGTTCAGTACTTTCGGCTCATTATTGACAAGCGCAAGCATGATCACACCAAAGGTGTCCTGCAGCTGTGTATGTTTGAATAACTGATTTAAGATAACGTTTGGATTCACGTCTTTTCTCAGCTCGATACATACACGCATACCCTGACGGTCGGATTCGTCACGCAGATCTGTGATTCCGTCGATTCGTTTGTCTTTTACCAGCTCTGCGATTTTCTCGATCAGACGGGCTTTGTTTACCATGTACGGAAGCTCGGTTACTACAATACGGTTTTTGCCGTTCTGCATCGGCTCAATATCGGTCACCGCACGTACACGGATTTTGCCACGTCCGGTACGATATGCTTCTTCGATACCGGCAGTTCCGAGGATCATGCCTCCGGTCGGGAAATCCGGACCTTTGACGATATTTAAAATCTCTTCGATGGTTGTATCTCTGTCTTCTTCTACACGGTTGTCGATAATTTTTACAACAGCCGCAATAACTTCACGCAGGTTGTGCGGCGGAATGTTGGTGGCCATACCTACGGCGATACCTGTGGTTCCGTTTACCAGAAGGTTCGGATATCTGGATGGAAGTACGACCGGCTCTTTCTCTGTCTCATCAAAGTTTGGCTGGAAATCAACGGTATTTTTGTTGATATCTGCCAGCATTTCCATGGAGATTCTGCTCAGACGTGCCTCTGTGTAACGCATGGCTGCTGCGCCGTCACCGTCCACAGAACCAAAGTTTCCGTGACCATCCACCAACGGATAACGTGTGGACCAGTCCTGTGCCATGTTTACCAGGGCACCATAGATGGAGCTGTCTCCGTGTGGATGATATTTACCCATTGTATCACCGACAATACGCGCACATTTACGGTGTGGTTTGTCAGGTCCGTTGTTCAATTCGATCATGGAGTAGAGAACTCGGCGCTGTACCGGTTTTAATCCGTCTCTGACATCCGGAAGGGCTCGGGATGCGATTACACTCATGGCATAATCGATGTAGGATTTCTCCATGGTTTTCTTCAGATCCACGTCATGAATCTGATCAAATATCTTGTCGTCCATTTATATTCCTCTCTTTGCTGTGGAAAAATGACTGCAAGGTGTTTTTTGAAACTGGAACAGAAAAACCACACGCAGACACGGGCGATTTTTTATCTTCGTTGCGCCGCTTATCACCGCCTCCTTCCGCGAACTCGCTTGCAAAAACAGCAAGCTCAAACACACTCACGGAGGCGGGCTATGCTCACTCCGATGACGAAAATCGCCCTACCGTCTCGCTTTGTGGTTTTTCACTTCCAGTTTCGATATACACTTTTTCTAAGTCATTTTTCCTTTACTGCATTTATTCTGTTACGACATATAGCAACGCAGACACGGTCTGTTTCATCCCTGCTTTTATGCGAGCATAAAGCATGGATAAATTTTCCTCACTTGCTATACATCTAGGTTTTCAACATATTTCGCATTTGCTTCGATGAAGTCACGGCGTGGCTCTACTTTGTCGCCCATCAGGGTTGTGAAAGTCAGGTCGATTTCTGCTGTGGCTGCTTCATCCATGGTGACACGGCGCAGGATTCGTTTCTCCGGATCCATGGTTGTCTCCCAGAGTTGTTCTGCGTCCATCTCACCCAGTCCTTTGTAACGCTGGATCTTGTTGCTGGAATCACGTCCAACTTCTGCCAGAATGGCATTTAACTGCTCGTCGCTGTATGCATACCATACTTTTTTGTTTTTCTCCAGTTTGTACAGTGGCGGCTGTGCCAGATATACATATCCCTGTTTGATCAGTTCTGGCATGAAACGATACAGGAAGGTCAGAAGCAGCGTACTGATATGTGCTCCATCGACATCGGCATCGGTCATAATGATGATCTTGTGATAACGCAGTTTTGTAATATCAAAATCTTCGTGAATACCGGTTCCGAAAGCGGTGATCATCGCTTTGATCTCGGCATTTCCGTAAATTTTATCCAGTCTTGCTTTCTCTACGTTCAGAATTTTTCCACGCAGTGGAAGAATAGCCTGTGTCGCACGGCTTCTTGCTGTTTTTGCGGAACCGCCGGCGGAATCTCCCTCTACGATGTAGATCTCGCAGTTTTTCGGATCTTTATCGGAACAATCTGCCAGTTTTCCCGGAAGGGACATTCCCTCCAGCGCTGTTTTTCTTCTGGTCAGATCTCTTGCTTTACGGGCTGCTTCACGGGCACGCTGTGCCAGCAGGGATTTCTCACAGATTGTCTTTGCAACTGTCGGATTCTGCTCCAGGAAGTAAGTAAGCTGCTCACTTACCACGCTGTCTACCGCACCACGGGCCTCACTGTTTCCAAGTTTCTGTTTTGTCTGTCCCTCGAACTGTGGCTCGGAGATTTTGACACTGATGATGGCAGTCAGACCTTCACGGATATCTTCACCGGACAGAGCTGCTTCGTTTTCTTTCACCAGTTTATTTGCTTTTGCATAAGAGTTAAATGTCTTTGTCAGGGCATTTCGGAAACCGGCCAGATGGGTTCCACCTTCCGGTGTTGTGATATTATTTACAAAGCTGAAGGTTGACTCATTGTAGGAATCGTTGTGCTGCATAGCTACCTCGACATAGACGCCGTCACGCTCGCCCTCACAGTAAATAACATTGTCATACAGTGCTTCTTTACTCTTGTTTAAGTACTGTACAAATTCCTTGATACCACCTTCGTAATGGAATGTCTCGGAACGCTCCTGTCCCTCTCTCTTATCATTCAGAACGATACGCAGGTTTTTGGTCAGAAAAGCCATCTCTCTCAGACGCTGACGCAGTACATCATAGTCATACACGGTCTCCTCGAAAATGCTTCCATCCGGGGAAAAGGTAACTTTGGTACCGGTCTGTTCTGCCGGGCAGTCACCGACTACTTTCAGCGGATACATGGTTTTTCCACGCTCATAACGCTGCTGATAGATATGTCCGTCTCTGCATACCTGCACTTCCAGCCAGTTGGAAAGAGCATTTACAACGGAAGCACCTACACCGTGCAGTCCGCCGGATACTTTGTACCCTCCACCGCCGAATTTTCCACCTGCATGTAAAATAGTAAATACAACCTCAACCGCCGGTTTTCCTGCTTTGTGGTTGATATCTACCGGAATACCACGTCCGTTATCTGTAACGGTAATCGTATTACCCTCGTTAATGTCTACATTTATTTCCGAGCAAAATCCTGCAAGTGCCTCATCCACTGCGTTATCCACAATCTCGTATACAAGATGGTGAAGTCCGCGGGAAGAAGTACTTCCGATATACATACCCGGTCTTTTTCGTACCGCTTCGAGACCTTCCAAAATCTGAATCTGATCTCCACCGTATTCTGTACTCATTCCTGTCCTCCTACTGTTCTGCTATCGTGCCTTCCCTGACGAAAAACACTTTATTTATGTGAAATCTATTTTTAACAAATTCATCCAGACCTGTACATGTAATAATGGTCTGAATATCATGAATGCTGTTCAGCAGATAATTCTGCCTGTTGCTGTCAAGCTCTGACAATACATCATCCAGAAGCAATACCGGCGTATCGTGGATCAGCTGCTTCACCAGCTCGATCTCCGCCAGCTTCAGGGAAAGTGCAGATGTCCTCTGCTGTCCCTGGGAACCATATTTGCGGATATCCGTCTCATTGATCAGGAACGAAATATCATCTCTGTGTGGTCCATAAGAAGTCATTCCCGTTTTCAGGTCCTTCATCCGGGACTCTTCCATACGCCCAGCCAGTTCCTCTGCAATTGCAGAGGGTTCATACACAAGCTGCAACGTCTCTTTATTGCCGGAAATGCTCTGATGAATGCCCCGAACCATTTCATTCAGTTCTTTTAAAAATTCCTGCCTGCGCTGAATGATCTTTGCACCATAAAGTACCAGCTGTTCATCCCACACCGGAAGTGTCGCTTCCAGATCCGGCCGGAAATGAATGTCCTTCAACAGCTTATTCCGCTGCTGCAACACTTTCTGATACTTTGTCAGATTGTGGAGATAAATTCCGTCCAGCTGACTCAGTTCCATATCCATAAATCTGCGTCGCCCAGAAGGTCCGTCTTTGATGATATTCAGGTCTTCCGGGGAAAATACCACCAGATTCAGGATACCGAACAGTTCCGCCGCTTTCCGGATGGGAATGCCGTTTACCGCAATTCCCTTGGCACTGTTTTTCTTCAGATGAATATCAATCCGGTTCTCGACACCGTTTTTCTCCACGATCGTTCGAATATGCGCCTCATCCGCATCAAAACGGATCATTTCCCTGTCTTTGCTGCCCTTGTGGGACTTTGTCGTCCCGCTGACATAGAGCGATTCCAGCACATTTGTCTTTCCCTGAGCATTATCTCCGTACAGGATATTCGTTCCTGCATCAAAACCAATGCTCAGCGCCTGATAATTGCGAAAATTCTTTAATTCCAGTGATTTTATAATCATTTGCCGATCTGAACACTCTCTCCGTTAAATGTGATGACATCTCCTTCATGGAGTTTTTTTCCTCGCTGATATTCTACCTCTCCATTGACCTCTACCTGACCATCTTGGATCAGCATTTTTGCATCCACACCGGAACCGACCATACCTGCAAGCTTCATGGCCTGACCCAGTTTGATAAAATCATCTCTGATGATTACTTTTTCCATATGTCTCTCTCCTAATTATCCGGAAATTGCTTATAACTCCCGTGATTTTCTATAAAAAATATACCTGTATGATTTCTTATACCGTTGCTGCGTTAAAGTTAACCGGAAGAATCAGATAAATGTAAGTACCGGCATCATCCTTGATAAAGCAAGGAGCCTTCGGATTTACCATATATAAAGTTACTTCCTCATCATCGATGACACGCAGTGCATCCATGAAAAATTTCGGATTAAATCCAATCAGCAGATCTTTGCCTTCTTTGTCAATTTCTATTTCCTCATTCATGGAACCCACAAAAGAATTAATCTTTAACTGCAGACTTCCGTCCTGAATATTCAGGATGATCGGTTTCTTATCGCCTTCACGGATCAGCAGGGTCGCACGGTCAATACAGTTCAAAAATTCTCTTTTATTGATTTTTACCTTTGTCTCATAATCAGAAGAAAGCATCTGATCAATGTGGAAATACTCACCCTCGATCAGTCTCGATACTACTTTGGTCTGATCAAACTCGAATAAAATATGATTATCCGCAAAGAAAATATCTACCATATCCTCTGCCTCACCTGTCAGGATCTTGCTGACCTCCTGCAGTGTCTTTCCTGGAACGACAACCTTTATCGGGCTGTAGTTCTGCTTCAGATCAATGTTGCGGATAGCAATACGATGTCCGTCCAGAGATACGACTCTCAGGCGATTCTCGTTAATTTCAAACAGTTCTCCTGTCATCAGTTTGTTTGTATCATTATCTGCGATAGAAAAAATGGTCTGACGTACCACATCTTTTAATGTAAACTGTGAAATACTGATAGACTCATTTTTCTCAATATATGGCAGATAGGAAAAATCTTCGCCGGATTTTCCCACAATATTGAATTTCGCTTTTTCACAGGTAATAGTTGTCTGGAATGAATCATCTGATTCGATCACAACATCATTATCTGGAAGCTTACGAACGATCTCGGAGAAGAATTTTGCGTCCAGAGCAATAATTCCACGCTCTACAATCTCGCCCTCAATTACTGTCTCTATGCCAAGTTCCATGTCATTTGCAGTCAGCTTGATCTCACTGGCCGATGCATCGATGAGAATACATTCCAGAATCGGCATGGTTGTTCTGGACGGAACAGCCTTTGATACAATGCTGACACCCTTTACCAGGTTTGCTTTTGAACAGATTAACTTCATAATGTGAATAACTCCTTTCAGGTATCATATCTTCGCGTAATATATCTATATATAAATGGATTCCGCCGTAACCGTCTTAGTGGCTGTTGATAAGTGTATAACACCTGCACGCCTGATATCACGGGGATTACCATCACAATTTTTTCTTTTTCTTCTGTGGAATAAAATGATAAAAAACGGGGATACTATGTGGATATTTAATTCGGATTTATCTTTTTCCGGATCGTAGCCACCTGCCGTTCCACAGATTTGTCCACAGTGATATCATCCGCCACTTTTTTAATCCCATGTACAACAGTGGAATGATCTCTGCCACCCACCGCTTTTCCTATCGTTTCCAGGGATGCATCCGTCATGTTTTTACACAGATACATGGCAATCTGACGGGGTTTTGCCACATCATTACTCCTGGATTTGGATAAAATCTGCTTCATCGTAATTCCAAAATGTTCGGCAACCACTTCTACGATCAGTTCCGGTGTAATCTCCAGCGGTTTATCCGGTGAAATAATATTCTGTAACTCCTTTTGCGCAATTTCCATCGTGATATCCGTCTGTACCAGATTGGAATAAGCGATCAGCTTATTTAAAGCCCCTTCCAGTTCTCTGATATTTGACTTGATATTGACCGCAATATAGTTCAGAATCTCATCATCCAGTTCAAAACCGTCCAGTTCTTCTTTTTTTCGCAGAATTGCCATACGAGTCTCATAGTCCGGTACTCCAATGTCTGCCAGCAGTCCCCATTCGAACCGGGAACGGATCCGTTCCTCCAGTGTCTCCATCTCTTTCGGAGGACGGTCACTGGATAAAATAATCTGTTTTTTCGCCACATGAAGTTCATTAAACGTATGAAAAAATTCCTCCTGGGTACTTTCTTTGCCAATAATAAACTGTACATCATCAATCAGCAGTACATCAATACTGCGGTATTTTTCCCGGAAACGGCTCATGGCCGTATTATTTCCATTCCGAATTGATTCAATGAGTTCATTGGTAAATGTTTCCGACGAAACGTACAGAACTTTCAGTTCAGGATGTGTGGACTGAATAAAATGTGCAATAGAATGCATCAGATGTGTCTTGCCAAGTCCTACGCCACCATAAATAAACAACGGATTGTATACTTCTCCGGGGGACTCCGCCACAGCCAGTGCCGCTGAATGTGCAAACCGGTTATTATTTCCCACCACAAATGTATCGAATGTATAGTTCGGATTCAGATTTGACCGTTCCGCTTCCTCTGTCGTAGCACGCCGTCTCGGATACGGCATTTTCAGCTTCTTTGCCTGTTCCGGAAGTACAAATTCAATCTCATATTCCGTTCCTGTGACTTCGGCAACTGCAACCTTCAGTGGAAGGTAATACTTCCTATTGATATAGGTCAGCCCCATCTGCTCACTGGACACCAGAATATAGAGACGGTTATTCTGAATTGCGAAAATCTGTAATGGCTTCAGCCATGTGTTAAAAGAGATATCCGTCAATTCATGCTCCCGTTTTACAGTCAGAAGAATCTCATCCCATTTCTCTTCGACCAGATGCATAACACGCTCCATTTCTTCCTGTTTATCCTGTCCATCTCTGATTTAAGATTTACCGGACAGTGTTCCAATGTCTATGATAACTCAAATCGCGCCATTTTTCAATGAAAACTTCACAATCGCACAGGAGTACACGGACGGGGCAAAATGGATTTTTGGGCGTTTTACACGCTTTTCGAAAACTTTTTAAATTTCTATTGACTTGTCTGACTTTTTTTGCTATCATCGGGAATGATGCTACGAAGATTGGAGGTGTATCACGATGAAAATGACTTATCAGCCAAAGAAGAGACAGAGAGCGAAAGTTCACGGTTTCAGAAAAAGAATGAGTACAGCAGGCGGAAGAAAAGTTTTGGCCGCTAGAAGATTAAAAGGAAGAAAAAAATTAACAGCTTAGGCCACAACGTTTGTGGTCTTTTCTTCTCTTTTTAGACAAATTGTTGTGAAATCAGAGGACAGGAAACCATGCATTTTTCAGAATCATTAAAGAAAAACAGTGACTTCCGGACAGTATACCGGGAAGGAAAATCTTATGCAAACAGATTATTGGTCATGTATATACTGAAAAATGACTCGGACAGAAACAGATTAGGAATTTCCGTTAGTAAAAAAGTTGGTAACAGTGTCGTAAGACATCACATTACCCGATTAGTAAGAGAAAGTTACAGACTACATGAAGAAATGTTCCATAGTGGTTGGGACATTGTAGTCATCGCAAGGGCAGGCGCAAAAAACGCATCATATCACGAAATCGAATCCGCATTGCTGCACTTGGGACATCTTCAGAAAATCATGAACCCCGAAGAAAAGAAGATGGAATCACATTGAAAAAAATATTGATTTTTTTAATAAAATGGTATCGTAAATATATTTCTCCAATGAAAACCACGAAATGTCCATATTATCCGACCTGTTCCACCTACGGGCTGGAAGCAGTAGAGAAGTATGGCGCATGGAAGGGCGGATTACTTGCGCTCTGGCGCATTTTACGTTGTAATCCATTCTCCAAAGGTGGATACGATCCGGTTCCATGACTATAGGAGGCAACCAGATGGATTCCTTATTTTTACTTACACAGAATTCAGGTAAGATTTTAGGACCAATCGCAAAGGTACTTGGTTACCTTATGAATGCAATCTACGTGTTTATGGATAAATTCTTAAACATCCAGAACGTAGGTCTGACAATCATTGTATTTACGATTGTTATTTATCTTTGCTTACTTCCGCTTACCTACAAACAGCAGAAGTTCTCAAAGATGTCACAGATTATGAATCCTGAGATTCAGGCAATTCAGAAAAAGTATAAAAACAGAAGAGATCAGGCATCCGTTCAGGCAATGAACGAGGAGACTCAGGCCGTTTATCAGAAATACGGTGTATCTCCGTCCGGAAGCTGTATCTTTATGATCATCCAGCTCCCGATCCTGTTTGCTCTCTATCGTGTTATCTACAATGTACCGGCATACATCACAAGCGTTAAAAACACATTTGACAGCTTGGTAACCGGCATTATGGGTACCAGCGGATATCAGGACACAATGAACAGTTTCCTTACTACTGTTTCGGACAAAAACTCTGTATTCCGTGGTATCACCCTGAATTTTTCAGGTACCGCGCAGCAGGCACATGACTCTATCATTGACGTACTGTACAAATGTACCAGCAATAACTGGGCATTACTGCAGGATAAATTCAGTGGATTATCCGACGTCATTGCAAGTACACAGTCTGCCGTAGAGCATTTTAACAACTTCCTCGGAATCAGTATCGTATACTCTCCGAAAACAATTATTGGTACAAGCTTCCACGAAGGACATTATTTATTTATCATCCTTGCATTACTCGTACCGATCCTGGCAGCTTTAACTCAGTTCCTGAACATCCGTCTGATGCCACAGGCAGCAGCAAACGGCGGTCAGCAGGAAGCAATGGCAGGACAGATGAAGATGATGAACTACATGATGCCATTATACTCTGTATTCATCGTATTCTTCCTTCCAGTCGGTGTCGGCATCTACTGGATCGCCGGTTCCCTGATCCGAAGCTTACAGCAGTTCCTGTTGAACAAACACTTTGACAAGATGGATCTTGAAAAAGTCATCAAAGAGAATCAGGCAAAAGCTGCAGCCAAGAACAAAAAGAAAATCGAGAAAAAAGGTGTCGCTGGTGAGCAGATTACTAACGCGGCCAAAGTAAATACTCGTAATATCCAGTACAAATCCATGGCTGACAAAGCAGCTTCTGTTTCTCACAAAGAGATCAAGCAGGATACTGGAAAGAAATACAAAGAGGGAAGCATGGCTTCCAAAGCAAATCTTGTAAAAGATTTCAACAATAAAAATACAAAATAGGGAGGGCATTGTAATGGATTTTATCGAATTTACAGGAAAAACTGTTGATGATGCACTTACAAATGCACTGGTCGAATTTGGTGTAACAAGCGATCAGATTGAGTATGAAGTGCTGGAAAAAGGCAGTTCAGGATTTCTTGGATTCAACAGTAAACCGGCAAAAATCAAAGCCCGCAAAAAATATACCGTTGTAGACCATATCAGAATGTTCCTTTCCCAGGTATTTGAAGCTATGGGACTGGAAGTTGAAATTCTGATCAAAGCTTCTGAAGAAGAAGAGAATGTATATGACGTAGAACTGAAAGGTACAGAAATGGGTGTGCTGATCGGCAAACGAGGTCAGACACTGGATTCTCTTCAGTATCTTACAAATCTTGCCATCAACAAACACTCTGATACATATACCAGAGTAAAACTTGATACGGAAGATTACCGTAAGAGAAGAAAAGATACCCTTGAGAACCTGGCAAAAAATATTGCTTACAAAGTAAAACGTACCAAAAAGGCAGTATCTCTGGAGCCAATGAATCCTTTCGAAAGACGTGTCATCCATTCTGCTTTGCAGAATGATCGCTATGTTTCCACACACAGCGAAGGCGAAGAACCTTACAGACATGTTGTCATTACATTAAAGAAACAGTAAATTTTTATCATTTTATTTTCATAAACTTTCGGAAAAAACTGAGACAGATGCAGATGATTTTTCTGTATCTTACCACAAGTGCAGATATCGTTAAATCCATGTTGTCTATTCTCAGTTTTTTCTTGAAAGTTTTATTTTCGTTATAGAAGAACAGAGAGATGAAGAGCAAATATGAAGACTGATACAATTGCAGCGATTGCGACAGCAATGTCGAATTCCGGTATTGGAATTGTCCGCATCAGTGGTGATGAAGCCCTGGAAGTTGCAGATCGCATTTTTCGTCCAAAAAAAGGAAGCCGTAAGGTTTCAGATATGGAGACACATACCATCCATTATGGGTATGTGGTTGATGGTGATGAAGTTGTTGATGAAGTTATGCTTCTGATCATGAAAGCACCACGCAGTTATACCTGCGAAGATACCATCGAGATCGACTGTCACGGTGGTGTTCTGGTTATGAAAAAAATACTGGAAACAGTTTTAAAATATGGAGCCCGCCCGGCAGAACCGGGAGAATTTACCAAGCGTGCCTTTTTAAACGGTCGTATCGACCTGTCTCAGGCAGAATCCGTCATCGACGTTATTAATGCACAAAATGAACTCGCACTGAAAAGTTCCGTCAGTCAGCTGCAGGGAGCCGTTCTGGAAAAGATCAAAGATATCCGTGCCGTTGTATTGCATGAGATTGCTTTTATTGAATCTGCCCTGGATGACCCGGAACACGTATCCCTGGATGGATATCCGGAGCAGTTGCACGAGATCATGACAGATGCACATGCCAAAGTAAAGAAACTGCTGGATTCCTCTGATAATGGTAAGATGCTGAAAGAAGGCATCAATACCGCAATCGTAGGAAAACCAAATGCCGGAAAATCCTCCCTGCTCAATATTCTGGTAGGAGAGGAGCGTGCCATCGTTACAGAGATTGCCGGTACCACCAGAGATATCCTGCAGGAACAGATTCAGATCGGCGGCATCGGACTGAATGTCATTGATACCGCAGGCATTCGCGATACCGAAGATGTGGTAGAAAAAATTGGTGTCAATAAGTCCCGAGAATATATTGAAAAAGCAGACCTGATCATTTATGTAGTGGATTCCTCCACTGAGCTGGATGAAAATGACAGGGAGATCATCGAAGCCATTCAGGATAAGAAAGCAATCGTTCTGCTGAACAAATCTGATCTGGATAGCAAAATCGACGCTGAAAAGCTGAAAACCTGTCTGGACAAACCGATTCTGTCCATTTCTGCCAAAAACCGCACCGGCATTCAGGAACTGGAAGATCTCATTGAAGAAATGTTTTTCAGCGGAAAGCTTTCCTTCAATAATGAAGTATATATTACCAATATCCGTCATAAAAATGCGCTGACAGAAGCAGAGAGCAGTCTGAACATGGTACTGCAAAGCATTGATGACGGAATGCCGGAAGATTTCTTTACGATTGATATGATGAATGCCTATGAGACACTGGGAACCATCATCGGTGAATCTGTTGGCGAAGATCTGGTGAACGAGATTTTCAGCAAGTTCTGTATGGGAAAATAAAGGAGAAATATATGCCAGTTGTAAAAGAAAATTATGATGTTTGTATCGTCGGTGCCGGTCATGCAGGCTGTGAAGCAGCTCTGGCCTGTGCCAGACTCGGACTGGAAACCATTCTTTTTACCATCAGTATCGAAAGTGTTGCCATGATGCCATGTAACCCGAATATCGGAGGAAGCTCCAAGGGGCATCTGGTACGTGAAATCGATGCTTTAGGCGGTGAGATGGGTGTCAATATCGATCATACCTTTATCCAGTCTAAAATGCTAAATAAATCAAAAGGACCTGCTGTCCATTCTCTGCGTGCACAGGCTGACAAAGCTGATTACAGCGCACGAATGAGACAGGTTCTGCAAAATACGGATCATCTGACACTCCGTCAGGCTGAAGTAACAGAACTGATGGTAGAAGACAAACAGATTCGCGGTGTAAAAACATTTTCCGGCGCAGAATATTATGCCAAAGCCGTCGTACTCTGTACCGGTACTTACCTGAAAGCCCGTTGTCTCTATGGTGACGTAGTCAACCATACCGGTCCAAACGGTCTTCAGGCTGCCAACCATCTGACCGATTCCCTGGTTGCAAACGGAGTGGAAATGTTCCGTTTTAAAACCGGTACACCGGCCCGTATTGACAAGCGCTCTGTTGATTTTTCCAAAATGCAGGAGCAGCTTGGTGACGAGAGAGTCGTACCGTTTTCATTCACAACCAATCCGGAGGATGTGCAGATTAATCAGGTAAGTTGTTGGTTAACATACACTAACAAAAAAACACACGAAATTATCCGTGAAAACCTGAATCGTTCCCCGCTTTTTTCCGGAATGATCGAAGGAACCGGACCACGTTACTGTCCGTCTATCGAAGACAAAGTAGTTAAATTTGCTGACAAAGATCGCCATCAGGTATTCATTGAACCAGAGGGAATTCATACAAACGAAATGTATATCGGCGGTATGTCAAGTTCCTTGCCGGAAGATGTACAGTACGCCATGTACCATACTGTACCTGGTCTGGAGCATGTCAAGATTGTAAGAAATGCCTACGCAATTGAGTATGACTGTATCAACCCGAGACAACTTTATCCTTCTCTGGAGTTCAAAGAAATCTCCGGTCTGTTCAGTGGTGGACAGTTCAACGGAAGTTCCGGATATGAAGAAGCTGCCGCCCAGGGACTGATTGCAGGTATCAATGCAGCCATGAAAGTAAAAGGAAGAGAACCCCTCATTCTGGATCGTTCTGAGTCCTACATTGGTGTATTAATCGATGATCTGGTTACAAAAGAAAATCATGAACCGTATCGTATGATGACCTCCCGCGCTGAGTACAGACTGTTGCTTCGTCAGGATAATGCTGACCTGCGTCTGACCCGGCATGGATACGACGTAGGGCTTATTTCCCAGGAACGTTATGATTATGTGGTGAAAAAAGAGCAGTTGATCGAACAGGAAGTCCAGCGTGTAGAAAATGTACATCTCGGTGCCTCCGGTCCGGTTCAGGAGCTGATGGCTCAGTATAACAGCCAGCCATTAAATACCGGAACCACCCTTGCGGAACTGATTCGCCGTCCGGAATTAAATTATGATATTCTTGCTCCGATAGACCCTGAACGTCCGGAACTGACTCCGGATGTCTGTGAGCAGGTAAATATCAACATCAAATATGACGGATATATCAAACGCCAGATCAAACAGGTAAAACAGTTTAAAAAGCTGGAAAGCAAAAAACTGCCACCAAACTTTGATTACAATCAAATCAGTGGTCTGCGCATGGAGGCTCAGCAGAAATTAAATCTCTACCAGCCAATTTCCATCGGTCAGGCTTCCCGTATTTCCGGTGTATCACCGGCAGATATTTCTGTCATTTTAGTATACCTGGAACAGTTACATTATCAGCAAAAGCATAAAGATGAACAGGATAAATAAGCTATGAGTTATGATCTGACAAATTTCAAACATGGTCTGGAAGAATTAAATGTGTCTCTCACAGACGAACAGATACAACAGTTTTTACAATACTATGAAATGCTGGTTGAGAAAAATAAAGTCATGAATCTTACCGGAATTACTGAATTTGAAGAAGTCATCCAAAAACATTTTCTGGACAGCCTTTCCCTGATTCGCGTGATTCCTGATCTGGCTGAACGAAATCTTGCCATCATTGATCTGGGAACCGGCGCCGGTTTTCCTGGAATTCCGTTAAAAATTGCATTTTCAAACCTGGAAATCACTTTAATGGACTCATTGAATAAACGAATTAATTTTTTAAATGAAGTCATTGATGCACTTCGTTTGGAAAACGTTACCGCAATACACGGAAGAGCAGAGGAGATGGCCGCTAATGCAACATACAGACAGCAGTACGATCTCTGTGTCTCACGTGCCGTTTCCAATCTGGCTGTGCTGACAGAATATTGTCTGCCATTTGTAGTCAAAGGTGGTATGTTTGTATCTTATAAATCAGCAGATTCAGACACTGAGATTCAGGAAGCTAAAAAGGCAATTTCTATTCTCGGTGGTAAACTGGAAAAAGTTGATAAATTTGAACTTCCTGATTCTGATCTTGGACGGGCATTCGTTTGTATAAAAAAAGTAAAAGACACACCAAGGAAATACCCAAGAAAAGCTGGGACACCGGCCAAGTTACCACTAAAGTAATTTTTTATAAAAAGTATCTGCATTGCACGATATGGAATTATTTATTTATGCAAAACTTTAACGCCATACCATAAGATTATGTTTATACAAGCATAAAATCTGTTTCATAGGTAATAGCTTTAAGTAGCAATAGTAAATCTAAAAAAGGACATCTGAATGTTTCACGTGAAACATTCAGATGTCCTTTTTATTACATTTATCCTGCAAGATAATCATATTTAATTGTGAAGAACAATGTTTACTAAGTTCACAAATTTATCTGGTGCTTCCATCTGTGGAAGACAGGTTGTATTTGGAATGTAAGCATCTTCAATCGCCGGATTAAATTCTTTGTAATCATTAATCACATCTTCGATAAATGGATGTTCTTTTCCACCGATCAGACAAATACTGTTGTTGATCTTTTTAATCGCAGACACGATATTAATATTGGTATAATAACTTTTGATACTTGCCAACAGATATTTTCCACCGCCATCACCAATATGCGCTGCCTGATAATATGTCTGAATCGTTTTCTGTGAAACCAGATGTCCTTTGTAATAATAATTATTTACAAAGGCATCCATAATCTGGTTCTTGCTGACTGCCATATTGTAAATGAACGTTCCTATAATCGGAAGCTCAATCAGGAATTTCAGCATATTTTTCCTACGTCCCGGAGCTTTAGCCAGTTCATACAGATCTGTCGGGCATACACCGATAATATGATCATAGTACTTCGAATCCATCTGACATCCCATCACCACAAAAGAAAGGGAATCTCCTGTCGCAATAACATCTGCCTTTTCTCCAATTACAGTTGGAATAAATTCATTTAATAACTGTACATACAGATAATTCGTGTATGTCATATTTGGTTTTTCAGATCGTCCACAACCTAATAAATCAATTGCATATACAGTATGATTTTCTGCCAGCTTCTTAATCACCGCTTTCCATTCATAAGAAGAAGCAGTAGGATCCAGATCATGAATTAACAGGATTGGTTTTCCTTTTCCATTTTTCGTATAATAAATGTTTCCATATTTCCAATGATAATATTTCCCACCGCTTGGCAAATAATCTGTCATATGTGAAAAAACACTGATCAGTTTGTTTATAATAATAATCAGACCGGACACAATACATAGCAGCAATGCTGAATTCTTAATATGTTTTTTCATCAATAAACCCCTTTCATTTCAATCTGCAATTCAAAATAATTCCTGCAGATCATATTTATGTTTGTTGGTTTTCCCAACACAATCGATATTATTTTATCCAATATCTATCTATATTATAATCCATAGAAAGTCCAGATACAAACATTTTTTTGTCAATTTCATTAAAGTACTTATGATAGATTGACATATTTATCAAAATGTTTCACGTGAAACATTCGCAATTCTATTTTGAGTTCTCACAATTCTGATCTTTTTATCTTATTTATGTTTCACGTGAAACATTTCTATCACATCTTTTTTACTCTTATATTTTTTACTTCTATTTCGCCTATGTTTCACGTGAAACATTCTTTTTTCTCTGGATATATAATTTAAAAAGTGCTATACTCATTAAAGTAACTCACTATATCTCTTTAAATATAATTTATTCAAATCTATTGTTATATTATTTTATGTAATAATTTTTTTTGAGGATATAAAGAGACAGGAGTATAAATAAATCAGGAATGAGGAAAAGTATGGGAAGAATTATCGCTATTGCAAATCAGAAGGGCGGTGTCGGAAAGACAACTACGGCCATCAATCTTTCCGCATGTTTAGCAGAAGCAGAGAAAAAAGTACTCACCATCGATATGGATCCGCAGGGCAATACTACAAGTGGATTAGGTGTGGACAAAAACAATTGTGAAAATACCATTTATCAATTGATTTTAGGTGAATGCAGTTTTGAAGAAGCAAGAGTACATACAGAATTTGATTTTCTGGATTTGATTCCTTCTAATGTAAATTTGGCCGGAGCCGAGATTGAATTATTGAGCGTAGAGAATCGAGAATATGTATTACGCAATGAAATTGAAAAAGTAAAAGATGACTATGATTTCATTATCATTGATTGTCCTCCTTCCTTAAATATGTTGACTGTAAACGCTATGACGACCGCATCAACCGTTCTGGTGCCGATTCAGTGTGAATATTATGCCCTGGAGGGGCTTTCACAGCTCATGTATACCATTAATCTGGTTCAGGAACGTCTGAATCCTGACCTGCATATGGAAGGTGTTGTATTTACCATGTATGACGCCCGTACAAATCTGTCACTTCAGGTTGTTGAAAATGTCAAAGAGAATCTGGACACAACCATCTACAAAACGATCATTCCGAGAAATGTTCGTCTTGCAGAAGCCCCAAGTCATGGAAAACCAATCAACGTATATGACAGTAAATCAACCGGTGCAGAGAGTTACCGCTTACTTGCACAGGAAGTAATTGACAGAGAGGACGATTAACATATGGCAGCCAAAAAAGGTGGACTCGGAAAGGGATTGGATTCCCTTCTCGTAAATAAAGTAGGTGCGGACCACACGCCCGCCAAAGAGACCAGCAATAACACAACAACAAAAAAGAAAACAGCCAAAAAAGAAGTTTCCGAAACACCAGACACTCTGGTAAAACTATCTCAGATAGAACCAAATCGCGAACAGCCGCGAAAACACTTCGATGAAGACGGTCTTCTCGAACTGGCAGAATCAATCAAACAATATGGTATCTTACAGCCATTATTAGTGCAAAAGAAGAAAGATTATTACGAAATCATTGCCGGAGAACGTCGTTGGAGAGCCGCAAAACTTGCCGGTTTAAAAGAAGTACCTGTCATAATCCGTGATCTGACAGAACAGCAGATTGTAGAAATTTCTCTGATTGAAAACATCCAGCGTGAAAATCTGAATCCAATTGAAGAAGCACAGGCCTTCCGAAAACTGATGGAAGAATTCCACTTAAAGCAGGATGAAATAGCTGAGCGTGTATCAAAAAGCAGAACAGCAGTAACAAACTCTATGCGTTTACTAAAATTATCCAAACAGGTTCAGCAGATGGTTATCGACGAAATGATTTCCACAGGTCACGCACGTTGCCTGATCAGCATCGAAGATCAGGAACTGCAGCATCAGCTAGCTCTTCGTATTTTTGACGAAAAGCTCAGTGTCCGTGAAACAGAGAAGCTGGTCAGAAAATTATTACAGGAAAAAGAAACGCCTGAGAAAAAGAAACAGGAGCAGGATCCAGTATTATCTGCTATTTACGCAGATCTGGCTGATCAGATGAAACGAATCTTTGGCACTAAAGTCGAAATTCATCAAAAAAATGATCAAAAAGGGAAAATCGAAATTGAATATTACTCACAGGACGAGTTAAATCGTCTGATTGAGCTAATTCAAAGTATTCAGTAACTTACAAACACAACCCGAAAACAAGCGAGGACAAATAAGTGGACTATTTAAAATTACACATTGAAGACCTGACCGGCATCAGCCTTGATGTAATCACATGCGGTCTGGCAGCACTTGTTTTGATTCTGATTATTATTATGATCGTAAACGGAGTCAAAATGCGAAAATTAAAAAAACGTTACGAAGCATTTATGAGTGGCAAAAATGCGGCCTCTCTGGAAGATACCTTAGTGAAACGTCTGAATCAGGTCGATGAACTGATTGCTTCCGACGAGGAGACTCAGGCAAAAGTTCAAATGGTATTAAATCATCTGGATAATACCTATCAGAAAGTAGGACTTGTAAAATACGACGCCTTTAATGAAATGGGCGGAAAATTATCTTTCTCTCTGGCATTACTTAATCGTAAAAATAACGGTTTTATTATCAACGCAATGCACAGCAGAGAGGGTTGCTACACTTATATCAAAGAAATCATTGATGGTCATTCTGTAATTATGCTTGCCGAGGAAGAAAAAGAGGCTCTCGAAATGGCATTAGAAGACACTTATGAACAGGGAAAATAATCTATGATACATACATTTTCAAGATCGATTGGATTTCGTGATCTTACAAAAAATGCTGAATTATATCCCGTACTGGAATCCATTCTGAATCGTCCGGATGAACAGTCCGTCGTAGAAGATGAATACGGAAACGAATTCGCATCTTTTTCCAGAAATTTTGGTACCGATATCGGCCTAACCGTATGTGGAAATTTCATTAATGCCAAAGAATTCCGCATGGAATATTATTATCCATATCTGCGTGGTTCTCAGGTGACTACAAATGAAACCATCGAAATTGAGCGCCATGCCGGTCGGGAAGCCTTTGCCGGTATCTGTGATGAGCTGAAGCTTGGAGTTACACTGATTTTTTACATTGAAAACATCGCAGATATCCTTCATGAAAAAAAATATGCATTACACACACATGGTCCGAAAAATGCCGTGTTAGCCGGTCTGGCTACTGGTGGCAAAATTCTGCTGCCAGTTATGAAAACAAGTAAACTGCTTGCGAACAAAGAGAAATCTTCTGAAAAACGTTTATCCCTGATGAAACAGGCCAGGGACGGTAATAAAGGAGCAATGGAAAATCTGACCATGAATGATATGGATCTGTATTCCTCTCTTTCCAGACGAGTCATGAAAGAAGATGTGCTTTCCATTGTAGAGAGCAGTTTTATTCCGTATGGTATTGAAAGTGATCAGTATGTAGTTCTGGGCGAAATTCTCAGCTTTTATGAGACTGAAAATACTCTGACGAATGAAAAATTGTGGATTTTAAATCTCAACTGCAATAATCTGATTTTCGATGTCTGTATCAATCAGAAAGATTTACTTGGAGAACCGGCAGTAGGACGTCGTTTCAAAGGTCGTATCTGGCTGCAGGGACATGTAAATTTTGGTTATTAGCATTTTAACATTCATGATTTAAAAATAATAAAATTCTATAGAAAACATATTCTAATCTATTTGTATAAAATATTTTCTGATGTACACAGACCACACAATAAAAATCAATCAGAAAATAATTTTTATAAAAATGCCGGGAAATCTGAACCAAATCAGATTTCCCGGCATCTTATTTTTAACGTTCCCTGGGGGAATCGAACCCTCAACTAGTGCTTAGGAGGCACTTGTTATATCCATTTAACTAAGAGAACTCACACCCGTAAAAATATTATTACAAATGTTTTCAACTGTTTAATCATAACAGAGAACTCTGTTTTCTGCAAGCCTTCATTTGCCATTTCCTTTTCCATAAACCAAATATTCGGTATGAACTGACACGGTTCCACGCTCAATCACTCTGCTTTCCGTTTCAATTTTTTCAGAGTTTGTGAAATTAGATATATAATATATGAGGATGTTTCACGTGAAACATCCTCATTTTTACTTTTCCTGCATAAGTACCCATTTTCTTGTGCCTCCCTGACTTATGCATTCTCTATTTTAGTAAAATGGCAGCTCCTCCTTCCGTTTGGCCCCAGCCAATTTCCGGTACAATGGATCTGCCTCGACAGAATACTTTGTCACCTGCTGCGCACACTGGCCTCTGACAAAGAGAAGAGCAGAGGCTGGAAAAACAAAGTTCACACAGTCAATGAAAAACTCTGTGCCATTCTGGATGCATACAAAGTCAGTGGCTATATCACAGACTATACGCTGCTTCGAAATGAACCCCGTTCACTTGTAAGGGGAATTGAAATACTTGGAACGATCACAAAACCGGATTTGCACAACAGATCCCAGACTCCACCGCATATGCAATAAACTTTTTCACCGCCGGAGAAGCCTGTGCGATGGATGGCAGTGCAATTCCCATTTCAATAAAATGCTCCGGCACCGTCGGTAGCGTCACAATATCCCGACTGGTTCTGGTCGGGATACTAATCTCGTTCATAATGCTGATGCCCAGTCCTTTCTCGATCATGGAAATTGCTGTAAAAGAATCAAACGTAGACAGATACACATCCGGTTTCACATGAACTTCATCTAACATGTTAAAAACATCCTGATCCTGCCCGCGTTCTGGCATGATGAATCGCTCATGTTGGCAGGCTTCCACCGGAAACACTTCATTTTTTGCCAGCGGATGATCTTTGGGCAGCACTGCAACCATACGATCCTTCATCAGCGGAAGCCAGTCATAATTAATAGTATCTTCGCAGTTAAAAAAGGCCAGATTGACTTTTCGCTCATCCAGATACTGCAAAATATCCTGCTGCGTTCCCTCAAAAAGCTGTATACGGATATTCGGATATTTTTTCTGAAATCCACTGATCAGCGATGGCATCCAGACTGCTGCCAGACACTGATATGCCGCGATATCGATGCTTCCTATTGACAGTCCACGCATCTCAGAAGCAGTCTGATATAACCTGTTTTCTGACTCCAGAATCTCCCGGATGGTCGGGAGCAGACGACGTCCTTCCTGCGTCAGACTGACCCCTTTCTTACTTCGATAAAGCAGCGTAAATCCCATTTCTTCTTCCAAAGCTTTGATCAGCTGACTGACACCGGATGGGGTATACCCAAGTTCTTCTGCTGCATTTTTAATACTTCCGGTTTCTGCCGCTGTCAGAAATGCCTGGTATCTTGCAGTATCCATAAAAACCTCCTTTTCTGTCCCACTTATACAATTTCACTAAATTTAAAATATTGTATTGTGCACTATGTATGCTTTCTAAACAGTATCATTAAGTTTTACTTAATATATCCCTAAGATACAGTAGCTTTACTTCTTTTATTTTATATCATATAATAATCTCAACAGGAAAACAAGAACAATTCACATTCACATAAATAAGGAGGACACAGACATGACATTATTCAAAGGATTATATACAAACGCACAGGACATAAACGCAGAGAAAGTATTAAATACCAACAACTTTGCAAACACATTATTCGAGAAACAGGAATCATTAAAAGAAACATGGAGAAAAGATTCCAAAGCACTTTTTTCTGAATCTGCACAGCAGGAAGATGAAGAAGCTGTCAACTATCGTAAAAAATACTGCTAATACCGTTATTTTTCAAAATACCCGATAGAAATTACAATATCAATTATCTAATTTCGTAAATACCTACCTTTAAAATTATATTTATGCTGATGCTCCGAGGGCGTCAGCATAAAACAAAACCCCAGAAAGAAATATCTGCAACAGATTTCCCCAAATCAGCCGCAGATATTTCTTTTTTTATTTCAGAGAAATTTACTGTAAAATAAAAAATTTTGCAAATCTCCTCTCTTTACCGTATAATACTGTCTATACAAATCTGGTAACCGACAGGTTACATTCGAGTGTAATGGAGGAGGACAACATGTCAATTATTAACGATATTTCCACTGCTTTACAGCGTGGCAAAAAGAAAGATGTAACACGTCTGGTACAGCAGGCGATCGATGAGGGAATTGATGCAAAAACCATCTTAAAAGACGGTCTGCTCGACGGCATGAACATCATCGGTGAAAAATTTAAAAATGATGAAGTATTTGTACCAGAAGTACTGGTTGCAGCCCGTGCCATGAACGCCGGCACCACACTTCTGAAACCGCTTCTTTCCGAAGAAGCCGCTGAACCACTTGGAAAAGCATGTATCGGTACTGTAAAAGGTGATATGCATGACATTGGTAAGAATCTGGTTCGTATGATGATCGAAGGAAAAGGAATCGAAATCATCGACCTTGGTGTCGATGTAGAACCACAGGATTTCGTCAAATGTGCCATTGAAAATGATTGCAGTATTATCTGCTGTTCCGCACTTCTGACAACTACCATGCCAATGCTGGGCGAGGTAGTAAAAGCAGCAGAAGAGGCCGGTATCCGTGACAAAGTAACCATTATGGTTGGTGGTGCTCCGGTAAATCAGGCTTTTGCTGACAGCATTCACGCAGATATCTATACCGAAGATGCAGCTTCCGCCGCAGATGCAGCCGCAGCAGTATTTGCAAATTAGATTCTGCCACTTAACTGGTATACTGTCTCACTCACATTTCGCATAATGACACAAATTGAATGAAACAGTACGCCAATTTTCAAATAAGTAACGAATATTATGAAAGTCTATGTGCAGCCATGTTCTGTATATAGACTTTCTTTTTTATTCATACTATAATGAAACATATTTACGGATTCTTACAATACCTACTGATAAAAACAAGGATAACAAAAACTATGTGGACTGAAAAAAATATCAAAGACATGACATCTGATGAACAGACTTTCTATCGCGGTAAACTTCTTGAAAGTACCAATGGAATTTTGGAAATTTACACTTACGAGGATGAAAATCCTTATGGCGATGAAGAAATAAACATTCACACACTTGTCCGGGGAAGCAACAGAAACAATTATGATGTAGACGTTACCATGTGCTACGATGATTTTGATAAAATTACTGATGTAAGTTGCTACTGTGACTGTCCTGCCTTTCTAGCATATGATGGTCCCTGTAAACATTGTGTCGCTACGATGCTTTATATTATGAACCATGAAGACACTATATTTTCCACATCTTCTTCAGAAGATGATTTTTTTGATGATATAGAAAATGATTCCGGTTCTTCCCACACCGCTGCATCAGAGTCCAGAACCATACTACAGCCACAGACAGACAGCAGTATGCAGCAGATTCTGCGGCATTTTGGAAACCAGGAAAGCTGGATGATCACAGACAGTTCCCTGATGGGGAAAATCCACCTGGAACCGACTCTGCATCTTGATTACCATGACCTGTCCGTATCTCTGCGCATTGGACAGGAAAAAATGTATGTGGTAAAAAATATTCCGGAACTGGTACAGCATGTTCTGCACACGGAATACCACAGTTATGGTAAAAATCTTGCTTTTGTTCATCAGTTACAGGCCTTTGACCAGAAAAGCCGCGGGTTGATGGAGTTTTTTATCCGCCAGTTTGAAGATTATAACTACTGGTATGCTTCTGATACCCGAAGTTTTTCTTTAAGAAATGAACTTCTGGATGCTTTTATGAATACGATTGCAGAATCAGGCACGTTTCTGGATCCTTCCGCCCAAAAGCAAAAACTCTGGTTTGTCCAAAAAGAGGACACTTACCACAAAAATCTTCAAATTATAGCAGAAGAAGATGGTATCCGACTCAGACTGGAATCAGTTCCATCTGTATCCAGTCGCGACTGGAACTATATTTTCAGGGATTATAAAATTTATCGGACAAGCAGACGTACTCATGAAGCCATCAATCTGTTTGAGGATCGTATGAGTGGCTGGTGTCAGGGAGAATCCTTTATTGCAGAATCGGATCTTCCACTTTTTACACGGGAAATGCTTCCTGAACTGGAGAAGAACTATCAGATTACCATGTCAGGTTTTACTCCATCGGACTATCTGCCGGATGACGTAACGTTTCGCCTGTATCTTGATCTGCCACAAAAGGACATCATTACCTGTGATCTCGTGGCCGATTATGGGGCAGAGCATGAATATCATGTATTTCAGTCTGACTCCCGTCGCCAGAACCGCAATATCAGGGAGGAAGCCAAAGCAGCATCTATGATTTCCGGTTACTGTAATGCCACAGATGATCTGACCGGATTGCCTGCCATTGTAGAAGATGACAGCCTCATCTATGATTTTCTGACGCGTGGTCTGGAAGAATGTGAGACTGTGGCTGACGTATATATCTCAGACCGATTGAAAAAAATCCAGGTGGTTCATCCGCCAAAAGTATCTCTCGGGGTTTCTTTAAATGAAAATCTGCTGGATTTTAATCTGGAATCAGAAGGTATGTCGCTGGAACAGCTTGCCTTTTTATTGTCAAAATACGACCGGAAAAAAAATTTTTACCGTTTAAAATCCGGACAGTTTGTAAATATGGAAGCCGGAAATCTCGAGACGCTTGCCCAGCTTCAACAGGGGCTGATGCTCAGTGAAGATCAGCTTGCTTCGGGACATATCACCCTTCCGAAATTCCGCGCCCTTTATCTGGATGCGCAGCTCAAAGATGATGAATCTGTATCTTTCAGCAGAAGCCGGGAATTTCGTGAACTGATCCGTAATATGCGTACTGTGGAAGACAGTGATTTTGAAGTTCCGGATCAATTTATTAAGATTTTACGCGAATACCAGAAAAAAGGTTATCTGTGGTTGGAAACGCTGTATGCAAACGGATTCGGAGGGATTCTTGCAGATGATATGGGACTCGGAAAGACACTGCAGGTTATTGTTTTCTTATATGCTCATTATATCGAAAAAAAGGAATCGTCTGCAAAAACACTGATCGTCTGCCCGGCTTCCCTGGTCTATAACTGGGCACAGGAATGTGAACATTTTGCTCCTGAACTCCCGGTCTGTACAATCGCCGGAACCGCCGGCGAACGGCAGAAAATACTCACAGAATTAACCAATGATACCGGATGTATCCTGATTACTTCCTATGATCTGCTGCGTCGTGATATTGCACTTTATCAAGATGTCTCCTTTGATTACCAGATCATTGATGAAGCACAGTTTATCAAAAATGCTACTACAAAGGCGGCACAGGCCGTCAAGCAGATTGACTCACGATTCCGTCTCGCGCTGACAGGTACACCGGTGGAAAACCGCCTTGGTGAATTGTGGAGTATTTTCGATTATCTGATGCCCGGATACCTTTTTTCTTACTCCAGATTCCGGGAAGAACTCGAACTTCCGATCATGCAGCAGAATGATGAAGCTGCATTGCACCGTATTCAGAAAATGATTGCACCGTTCATTCTGCGACGTCTGAAAAAAGATGTTTTAAAGGATCTTCCTGACAAACTGGAAAAAAATATGTATGCACCAATGACAGGAGAGCAGAAAGAACTGTATCAGGCTCATACCCAACGCCTGCAGTTATTATTGGCCAAACAGTCTCCGGAAGAGTTTAACCAATCAAAACTGCAAATTCTCTCAGAGCTGACAAAATTACGCCAGTTATGCTGCGATCCCGCCCTTTTATACGAAAATTACACTGCCGGTTCTGCCAAACTGGATCTGTGCATTGATCTGATTCAGAATGCAACCGAAGGTGGACATAAAATACTTGTGTTTTCACAGTTTACTACGATGCTGGATGGTATTGCCGCAAGATTAAAAAAAGAAAGTATTCCTTTTTATCTGCTCACCGGCTCTACCTCCAAGCAGGAACGCATTCGCCTGGTGACAGCCTTTAACCAGAATGATATTCCTGTATTTCTCATTTCTCTGAAAGCCGGAGGCACCGGCCTGAACCTGACAGCAGCAGATATCGTGATTCATTATGATCCATGGTGGAACACTGTCGTACAGAATCAGGCAACCGACCGTGCACATCGCATCGGTCAGAAAAACAGAGTACTGGTCTACAAGCTGATTGCCAAAAACAGTATCGAAGAAAATATTGTAAAATTACAGGAACAGAAAGCAGAACTGGCAGAACAGATTCTGGGAGGCGATTCACTGGGAAATCCTTCTTTCTCCAAAGAAGAACTGTTGGAATTATTGCATTTATAATCACATTTTATGCATATTCTTTTCAGAATCACTGCACATCTGCACTTCGTTTTAAAATATATACTATATACTTTAAAGAAACGGACATTTACAGGCTAACTTACAGACATTTATAGGCTGTTTGAATAGCCTGTATTTTTTTAAACATATTACCTGAAAAAAGATATTTTCATAAATACTTTTCCGAACCATTTTTCGGGGAAAGAGAAAATTTCTGCAATTGTTTTTAACGGACATTTATGGGATTACTCACAGACATTTATTGATACTTCGAACTTACGGACATTTATAGGATTACTCACAGACATTTACTGATACTTCGAACTTACGGACATTTATGGGACTACTTGCAGACATTTACTGATACCTCGAACTTACGGACATTTATGGGCTAACCTGCAGACATTTACTGATACCTCGAACTTACGGACATTTATGGGATTACTCACAGACATTTACTGACATCTCGAACTTACGGACATTTATGGGATTACTCACAGACATTTACTGATATCTCGAACTTGCGGACATTTATAGGCTAACTTACAGACATTTATGGGATATTTTAGCTAAAAAAAACACTGATAAAACGATGTTCTGTCATTTTATCAGTGTTTAAACTTTCTTTTATTTACTTTTTCACGTCTTCCGACTCCATATTGGCATAATGTTCCAGTCTCATTTGCTGCATATATTCATCAAATTCCTCTGTCTCATTCTGTGTGTATCCTTTTACTTTGTGAATTGGATTATCTTCATATCCATTCTGAATAGCAGAAGTAAGCCATCCGATCAGATTATGAATATTTTCCTGTTTGCAGGCCAGCTCATAAGCATATTCAATCTTGTTAATATCATAATTAGCAACTTTCAACAGTGCTTTTGCCTGGGAAATCTTGATCTTTTCATCGATAATATCCATGACTTTATCAATCATTTCATCCAGTTCTGCATCTGCCGGTGTCGGAACTTCTTCCTCAATGGTCGGTTCTTTCTTGGTTACTTCAAAATCAATACCGTAGATCTTACCGCCTCGACCACTTCTCATCAGATCGTATTTTACAGAAATATCTGATTTTTCATTAATCTCATTGACCGCCACATCAAGAACACGACGTTTGAAATCACACCATTTATCAAAAGATTTCAACTTTTCATGTACTAACTCATTGACGATATAATCATAATCTATCTCTTTTTTCTCAAGTTCACGCTGGATATCACGGTTGATCTTGCCCTTATCGTCCTTGATCTGAACGGTACCAAGATGAAGCTTGATCTCAGAAACACCATATTTTATATGGAAAACATTACCTGTTTCCTTGTCATATTTCGAATGATAGGCACGCGAAGAAAGCAGTTCGTACAAACGGTACGACCAGCCAGAACGAAATGACAACATCATCGGAATATTCAACATTGTAAAATTAGCTTTTAAATCATAAATATAATCTTTGATCTCCGGCTCGAACTTAATCTCCATTGTACCGGATCCGGATTCATAACTTACCACACCAACCAGACTCATACACTTGAAACTGCCATCTGCAGATTCAATAAACATGGTACGTCCCGCCAGGGAAGTAGCTACATCTTTTAAATATGTACCCATGGCATTTCCGGTTACATGTAATACTTCTTTAATTTCCTTTGTCCGGAGTGTCGCTACCGGACGTCCCTGGTCACTCAAACGTACTTTTGTCAACGCGAGCGCCAGTACTTTATTCTCCAAAAGCGATGCTCTGTACACAGAAGAAATCAGAAAATTACTTTTCTTCAACATATCCGGGAACATCGTTTTTTCCGACTTTGCTATCTCGTTCTTTGTCATTGGTCTATCGTCCCTTTATAAAAGTAAAAATTATATCCTTAATTATGCCTTTAAATCCTCAATTTGTCAACGAAAAAACTGTCAGACTTTTTTCCGAAAAGTTATCAACACCCATAAATGTCCGTTAAAAATAATTTTTTCATCCTATATTTGTCCGTTATTTCGTTGTGATCTCCCATAAATGTCCGCTATAACTTGTGTACCATCCTACATTTGTCCACTAAATAGCGGATTTTGCTCCCATAAATGTCTTTTTCTTAATTTTTTTCTTCCCATAAATGTCCGTTAAATAAAAATATCTCCCAAAAATGTCCGTCAAAACATCTGTTCGAGACCATAAATGTCTTTTTCTTCAAAAATCTTGGCCTATAAATGTCCGTTAAAAGAGGGGGAATCCTACAAATGTCCGTTAGTTCATAAAAATATATCCCATAAATGTCTGTTAAAAAAGTATTTTTTTAAACTTACGGCACAATATATAGTTTTTTATTATTTTCAAACCTCCCATAAATGTCCGTCAAAACATTTGTTTGCCTCATTTTTGCCGTTTCTTTTCTCTTTTTATCCCAAATTTGTCCGTTTCTTTGGAAAAATTATGCCGTTTCTTCCTACATTTGTCCGTTTCTTTGGAAAAATGGATCCTAAAAACGTCCGTTAGTTCGATTTTTCTTATCCCAAATTTGTCCGTTTCTTTCCGTTTTTAAATTGTTTCACAATTCATTTTGCCTCATTTATGCCGTAAGTTCCAAAAAAACAGCCTATATTTGTCCGTTATTTAGCAAAAACAGCCAGAAATAAGGCTTTATTTTTTATTTAACGGACAGATATGGGACCCAAATATGCCTTTTTCTTTGCCCAAATATGCCTTTTTCTTCGCCAAAAACCCGCTTTTTCTTTGATTTTCCGGCCATCCCACATTTGTCCGTTTCTTCCC